>JADYZI010000468.1 GCA_020853255.1 Acidobacteriota bacterium | reverse complement strand
TGGTTCGTACGGGCGAGAAGTTCGGCGTCCGCACCGAAGCAGTGATCTCTGACATGGGCCAGCCGCTTGGGAAATATGTCGGCAATGCTTTGGAGACCTTTGAGTGCATAAAAATTCTCCGCGGCGAGGCTGACGAAAATATGGCCGCTACGGTCGAACTCTCCTTGGAATTGATGGCCCGTTTGCTGGCCTTGGCGGGAGCGGCCGCTGATGTGGATGCAGCGCGCGAAATGGCTGTGTCGAAACTGGATTCGGGCGAAGCTTTGGAAAGATCTCGCTCAAACATTCGGTTTCAGGGCGGCGATCCATCGGTTTGCGACCATCCGGAGCGTTTATTGCAGAATGGGTTGACGGAGGTTGCGATAAAGGCCGTATCGGCGGGGTACATCTCCGAAATTGATACATTTGCTGTTGGCAACGCCATCGTCGCCATCGGCGGCGGCCGGACACGGGCTGAAGATGTGATAGATCACGCTGTCGGCTACGAAAGCCTGGCCGCGATCGGTGACAGCATTTCCGAGGGCGATGTGCTTGGAATTCTGTATTGCAGGAACGACGACGGAACGGCGGCCGAGCAGCTCAGAAGGGCATACACGATCAGCGAAAGACCTGTTGCCGCTCCTGAGCTTATCAAGGCCGTGGTCTGACCCGAAGAGCCGGAGCCGCAGTGCCTTGCCCATTTTTTCGGATGGCTGTACCCTAGTTTCGCATCCAATCAGTATGAAACATTCACGGTTCGTGTATCTAAGGGCTGGCATCGCAGCGGCGGGCCTGTTTTTGGCAGTCTTGCTCGCGTCATCATGCGGCATGGAGGCGGACGCAAAACGCGAAGGCTGTAAAACCCGCGTTGGGATCGTGTTCGACATCGGCGGCAAGAATGACCGTTCGTTCAACGCCGCGGCGTGGGAAGGCGTCAAGCGGGCCGAGCAAGAACTGAACATCTGCCTTTACGACATTGAGCCCGGCAACCCTACCTCGATCGAGCCTGCGATGCGGGCATTTGCCGAGCGAAATTTTGATCTGATAATCGGCGTAGGCTTCGCCCAGGGGCCGATAATGCAAAAGGTGGCGGACGATTATCCGAACATCAAATTCGCCATTATTGACGGCGTCATATTTGAAAAGGACGGCAAGACGCCAAAGAAAAATGTTGCGTCGCTCGTGTTTCGCGAACATGAAGGTTCGTTCCTGGTCGGTATGATCGCGGCCGCAAAGTCGAAAACGGGTGTGCTCGGGTTTATCGGCGGAATGGATATTCCGCTGATCCACAAATTTGCGACCGGATTTGAAGAAGGTGCGAAGTATATGAACCCGAACATTCGCATCGTCACAAATTATGTCGGCGTTACCGACGGAGCGTGGAATAATCCGGGAAAGGGTAAAGAGTTGGCGCTGAATCAGATAGAAAAAGGGGCCGACGTTATTTTTACGGCGGCCGGCAATTCCGGGTTGGGAGCATTCGACGCGGTCGAGCAGTACGGTAAAAATGCTAATGGCGAAGCAAACAAATTCGTGATCGGTGTCGATTCGAACCAGAATGGTGTCAAACCGGGGTTTGTGCTCACGTCAATGGTCAAACGCGTGGACAACGCCGTTTTCGATGTCGTAAAGGAAGTGCGCGACGGCAATTTTCAGGGCGGCTTTCACGTATTCGGACTTGATAAAGACGGCGTGGCATTCGCGCTTGACCAGTACAATGAACCTCTCATTTCCAAGGAAACGCTTGAAAAGGTCGATCAGGCAAAAGAGAAGATCATTCTTGGCGAGATCAAGGTGACGGACGCGATGGCGAAATAGAAGATGCTTGAACTTAAGAACATCACCAAAACCTTCGGCAGCGTCGTCGCGAACAACGATGTCTCACTAATTGTTCACAAGGGCACGATACACGCGATAGTTGGCGAGAACGGCGCGGGGAAATCGACCGTGATGCGGATCGCTTACGGGTTCTACAACGCCGATAGCGGGGAGATCTTGATCGATGGCAAAGCCGTTCAGATCAGGAATCCGCATGATGCCATTGCGCTTGGGATCGGGATGGTGCATCAGCACTTTATGCTGGTCGATACGATGACAGTGGCCGAGAACATCATTCTCGGAGCGGAAACCGGCTCGGCCGCCAGCCTCGACATCGACAAAGCGAATCGGCGGATCAAGGAACTGTCCGACGAACTGAATCTAAATATCGATCCGAAGGCTTTTATTGAGGACCTTTCCGTTGGCCAGCAGCAGCGGGTCGAACTGTTGAAGGCGTTGTATAGGAATGCTGATCTGCTGATCCTGGATGAACCGACGGCCGTGCTGACCCCGCAGGAAGTGAATGATTTTTTCGCCATCCTTCGGCGGATGAAACAGCAGGGAAAGACCATCATCATTATCACGCATAAGCTGGAAGAGGTCTTGGCCATTTCAGACGAAGTGACCGTTATGCGCGACGGCAGATCGGTCGGAAATGTGCGGACGGCCGATACGAATGCAAAAGATCTCGCACGAATGATCGTTGGCCGTGATGTGCTTTTGCGGGTGGAGAAAACCGATGCAGAACCTGGCGGCCTTGTGCTGCAGGTCCGCGATCTCGTTGTGCAGGGCCGCCACGGCACTGCCGTCGATAAGGTCTCATTTTCTGTTGCGGCCGCCGAAATAGTTGGGATCGCGGGCATCGAAGGCAACGGGCAGACCGAGTTGATCGAAGCCTTAGCAGGGCTATTAAAGCCGCGAAGCGGACAGATCAAGTTTGAAGGCCGCGATGTGACCGACCTGGGAGCACGCCGCCTGAAAGAACTTGGCGTAGCGCATATTCCGGAAGACAGGCACAAGCGCGGGCTGCTGTTGAATTTTGACCTTGCCGAGAATTCGATACTTGGCGTGCACTATCGGCCACCGATCGCCGCCGCATCAGGTTTTATCAGCTCGGCTGCCGTTCAGAAAAGGGTAGGCGAGATCATCTCAGATTTCGATGTGCGGCCGCCTGTGGCGGAACTGCCGGCAAAGGCGTTATCCGGCGGCAATCAGCAAAAGCTGATAATTGGACGTGAGTTTCATCTGGACCCGAAACTCCTGCTCGTCTCGCAGCCGACGCGCGGTGTCGATATCGGGGCGATCGAGTTCATTCATAAAGCGATCATCGATCTCCGCGACAAGGGCCGGGCGATATTGCTTGTTTCTGCGGAACTTGAAGAAGTGACGGCCCTGGCCGACAGGCTGTTGATCATCCGCGACGGAAAGATCGTCGGTGAGGTCGAGCCGAAGATGACGTCGACCGAGGAAATCGGTTTGATGATGACCGGCGGTTAGGTTCTGAGAACGGCCGCCACCAATGGAAAACAGGGCCAGGTTCAAAAAGCTAGCGACCCAGTTCGTTGTCGAAGATGTTGTCGCGACGGCAGAGTATTACTGTAGTGTCCTTGGCTTCAAACTGCTCGGATACTTTGCCGATTCGCCGGTCTATGCAATGGTCGCGCGCGATGATGTCGAGATGCACTTCGGGCGGGCAGACGGCCCGCCGGTTGGCGGGTCCAGCGTCGAGTTTCGCCGTGACGGGTTCGACGCCTATATTTGGGTTGACGATATTCAGGCATTGTTCGACGAACTGACGGCGAGTGGGGCCGATATCGTCGAAGGGCCCGTTAAGCGGATCTATGAAAGCACCGAGGTGGTGATAAAGGACCGCAACGGCTTTACGATCGTTTTTAGCGATTGACTTCAAACTACTTGACGCTTACTGGACCATAGGAATTGGATCACAATCGCTTTTGTGCTCTTTGCGTCTTCAACTTGGCGAACTTTGTGCTAAACAAGGCCTTAAACACAAAGGCCGCAAAGGGAAGACACAAAGGCCGCAGAGAAGCGGAGATCGTCAAGGAATTACTGGTCGGGCTACGCCACAACCAAGAGCTCTCAGGCTGTCCAGCCGTACCAGATACGAAAACCAACAGCCCATTTATGCCGACATCGAACGGGTTCCGAACAAGTTCCTGAATCGCTCAATGGCGTTTTCAAGATTCTGCATCGATGTGGCATACGAGATGCGAATAAATCCGTCCGCGCCGAACGGTTCGCCATCGGTAGCAACGATCTGGCCATCGTTCAGCATCTTGTCCGCAACGTCCGCCGAAGTTGTGAACTCATCGCCGAGCATTTCCCGCACATCGACAAAGGCATAAAATGCTCCTTCAGGCATTGCACACTTGAACCCTCGAATTGCGTTCAATTGCGGGATCAGCCGATCACGCCGCCGCTCATATTCAGCCAACATGCTACCGACGGCCGCCATGGAAGCCTGGCTGTCCTGCAAAGCCCTGGCACACGCGTATTGAACAAACGAGGTTGGATGCGATGCCGAATGGCTTTGGAGCTTTGTCATAGCACGCGTCCATTCTTCATTCGCGATGGTGTAGCCAATGCGCCATCCGGTCATGGCGAAGGTCTTTGAAAAGCTGCCGGCGACGCATACGAACTGCCGAATATCTGTTGGAAGCGTCGCCGATGTAAACACCTCGCCCGGCGGATACGCAAAGAATAAGTAGCATTCATCCGTGAGTACATAAATTCCGCGTTCGACACATGTCTCAATGATCCGACGCATTTCGTCCGCGGGTATCACGCGCCCGCTTGGATTGCTCGGCGAATTTACGATCAAGAGTTTCGTCCTTTCAGTGATCGCGTTGCGGACCTGTTCCGCAGTAAGAATAAATTCTGTCGATTCGGTATCGATAAAAACGCTATTTGCACGGCAAAAGGTCACGATCTCAGGAAACGTTACCCAATAGGGCTTTGGGATCAAGACATCATCGCCGGGGTTCAGAAGTGTGCAGGCCGCATTGAAGAGGCCCTGCTTGCCGCCGCACGAAGCGGCAACTTCCGCGGCCGAAAATTCGGCACCGAACCGTTCGGCGTAGAATTCGACGACCGCGTCGGTCAACGGTTTCATTCCGGCTGTGGCTGTATATTTTGTCAGGCCTTTTTGCAGTCCTTCCCAGGCGTATTGCTTGATGAATTCAGGCGTGTCAAAATCTGGCTCGCCAACGCTCAGGTCGATCACATCATGGCCCTGCTCTCGCAGCATCCGGGCCGTCTGAGCGGCTTTTAGCGTAGAGGATGCGTGCATTCGCGAGACATTCTCGGAAACCGGAAAATTGGTGCTCATATTATGGCTATTCTATCGCAGAGTGTGGAAGATGTAGAATTAACGAGGGCCTTTCACAGAGGTTTCGGCCAATTTGGCCTGCATTTTTGCTTCAACAAGTTCCGGGATCAGGCCATTGACACGGCCGCCGAGCAGGAATACCTGCTTCATTAGCGTTGACGAAACGTAGGAGTATTCCTCATCCGCCATAAAGAAGACCGTTTCGATCTCGGGTTCAAGTTTTCGATTCATCAGCGCCATCCGCAGTTCATACTCATAATCACTGACGGCACGAATGCCGCGGACGATAGCGGCTGCCTGCCTAGCTTTTGCAAACTCCGCGGTGAGACCGGAAAAGCTATCTACCGTTATTTGGCAGCCGTTGTGCTTTATTGAACGAACAATGTCCCCGATCATCGCAACGCGCTCTTCGACGGTGAACATCGGGTTCTTGTCTGGGTTGTTTAGGACCGCAACAATGATCTCATCAAACAATGGAGCGGCCCGCTCGATAACATCAAGGTGGCCGTTTGTCAGGGGGTCAAATGAACCTGGAAAGATGGCACGACGCATAGAATCAATTTGGAGGGCTGGCTGCGGAACGGTTCAGCAGCATTCCTGAAATTTGGTCGAAAGAAGTTTTTTTGCGAGATCTACCGACTCGTGATGTTCCGGCAGATAGTCGGGGTTCGGTTTCATGGCCAAAACCTTGTCGAGCTGCCGCTTGGCTTCGGCATCTTTGTTCAGCGCAAGGTATGCCTGGGCGAGATGCACATAAAGGTTCGAATTTTCACTTTCGAGCTTAAGGCCGGCCTGCAGATACTCAACCGCCTTCTCGGCCGTGCCGTCTTTGATCCGTGTGGCTAACTCTATCTGGCCAAGCACGTCGTATGCAGCGGCTCCCTGATAGCCCGGATCTATCTCAACAACCTTTTTCATCGCCTCGCGAACGTCACCGACATTTCTAAGGCCAACCGTGACCGGACTTTTCTTACACAGTTCACCAAGGTTCGCTCCATACCAAAACAGGCCGTCCGGCCGTTCGGGGTGCATATTGGCCGCTATCTTTGCGGCATCGCGGCCGGTTGTGAACGCCTGATCAGATTCTGACTCATCGCCTGTGTGTCGGCCGAGGAAATAGTTATATTTGGCAAAGGTCCATTCAACGTCGTAGTTGCGGCTGTTGGGATCGCGTACGGCGCCGAGAAGCTTTATTGCCTCGCGCAGGTTATTGAGGTCTTCGCGGCCGGCGAAGAGCCTTTCTGCGGACGATCGGGCGGCCGATATTTGTTCAGTTGACGGCCCCGCCTGCAGGTTTTCGGTCGCCGCATTGCTTGCACACGCCAAGTGTAGATACGATGTAATTACAATTGTAATTAAAATGTAAAGTTTGCTCCGTTTCATATCGCAAAATCATCCTTGCGTGTTAGAATCGGGTT
>JADYZI010000467.1 GCA_020853255.1 Acidobacteriota bacterium | reverse complement strand
TTTGATAAATAGTGGAGTATCAGCCTATCGAGCTGCTTATCTAGCGCGAACCGATAATAGAGAATGTCATGGCCGTCGAGAAGTTTGGCGAGATCGGAGGCAAACTTTTCGATCGGCTGCGATCTATTCGCTTTATAGTTCTTGACGGCGCCTTCCACACCCTCGCGGCGGCCAAACCAGGTTTCCATTTCAAGATCACGCGGGCGAACGTACAGTGTAAACGGTTTCTTGCTCCGCGGATCGATCACTGCGATCGCGTCCGGTTCCGGAAATCCGGTCAGGTACATAAAATCCGAATCCTGCCGAAACTTGAATTCGGTATCATAGCTGCGCGTTGCCTCATGCGCCGCTGGTATGATGGCGATGGAATTCGGCTCCATCTGATCGATGAATCTCTGTAATTGCTTTCGCATATTTGAGAATATTACCGCAAAGCCGCAAATTTGTCAGAGCCAGTAGATGTTAAAGCACGCAAGGCTCACACCTTTCCCGCGTTCAATGAATTAAAGAAGGATCGGTTTGGCCACAAATTCCGCGCCGTCCGGCCGCTGAAGCCTGATATAATTCGTCCGGACAACAGTGCCGTGAGGAGTAAATGAAGATGAAACGAACATTGACTTTGATCATTATCACAATATTTGCTGCAACGATATCCTTTGCCGATATTGCCCGTCCCGTAAAACCAAAGCCGGGCTCGAAGCAGGCCCCGATCGACACGCAGCTTACGATCGAACTGGATAAGAACGCCAAAGAAGCCCGACTCATTATTCCTCGCAGTCAGTTGAAACAGCTAAGGGCTGAACTTGACGCGCTGGATACGGGCAGCGATGATACGGCCCCGGCAATTGGCATCACGCGGCTTCAGACGATCGTGGGTGGGGCGTTTCTCAGCCTTGCGTTTGTGTTCGCCGGGTTCGCATTTATTAAACGAGGTGATCTCCGAGCTAGCGGGGGAAAGGCGGCGGCAGCGGTCATGGCACTTGTTGCCGGCGGAATTCTTGCGACGATAGCTGTCGGCAATGTGGGCCCGCCGTCCGAAGCCCGTTCTATAACGGGCAAGATGTTCACGAGAGCAGTCCATCTATATGGATTTGGATCCGGGAAGATAAAGCTGGAGGTTTCAGACGATGTTAGGAACCCAAAACTGATCGTGCCAAATCCGCCGGAGGCAAAGCCGGAAGGTGAAGAATAATTGATGCAGAGAGTTGAACCGGCAAAGTTCGAGCTTTCGACAGCACACCTGTTTACGGGCGTGTTCGTGACGGCGTGCGCCGTCGCCGCTTTGCTGATAGGTTCGTTCCCGCTTCAGCTTTCGATCATCACGATTTTCCTTTTTGCCGGGCCGCACAATCTGATGGAGTTCAGGTATTTCGCCGCCAGAATGCCGGTCCGCTGGGGACGTTCGCGAGTTTTTTATTCGGTCGCCATCGGGGGCGTGATAGCTCTGGCTTCGGCGTATCTAACGCTGTATTTTGCAAGCGGGAATTGGCTTTGGTCAGAGGAGAGCTGGGCGATCTTCGCAGCTTTTTGGAACACGGCGTTCATTTTATGGGTCGGGACTTTGTTCTATCTTCGCGGAAAGCAGCATCCGCGTAGAGACTGGAGCTGGGCGCTGCCGGCGGTATTTTTCCTCGCGGCGTTTGCCTGGCTCGTGCCGCAGTATTGGAGTTTGTCGCTGGTCTATCTGCATCCGTTCATTGCCTTATGGTTTCTCGAACGGCAAATACGCCGAACGCGCCGCGAATGGCAGCGCGCTTATCATTACTGCTTGATGTCGGTGCCGGTTTTTCTGTTGATACTCTGGTTTTCGCTGGCGGGCCGGCCCGATCTGCCTGAGGACACAAATCTATTCTGGCGGATCGGGCAGCACGCCGGCAGCGAGATACTGCCTGCGGTCTCGAGCCACTTGCTCGTCGCAACACACGTGTTTTTGGAGACGATACATTATTTCGTCTGGCTGCTTATCATTCCGCTTGTCGATAGGCGAGCGATTCCATGGCGGCTGCAGGATATTCCGCTGTTCGGCAACGCCAATGGCTTTCCGAGGGCATTTGCAGTGTTTTTTGGGTTTGCTGCTTTGGCAGTTGTTGCAGTTTGGGCTGGATTTGCGGTGGATTACACAGCAATGAGGGACATCTATTTCGCATTCGCGATCAGCCATGTCCTGGCCGAATTTCCGTTTCTTGTGAAGATGCTTTGAGGAGTTGTTACCGAATGCAGCACAAGTCAATGCAATACATAAGACTTGTGTTATTTGTATCGATCGTGGCCGGAAATGTACCTATTTGATGAAGTCGATCTTGTTCAAACCCAAAACCTTCCCATTGCGGATCTTTGGCTTTTTCTTCCTTTTGGCTATCTCATAACCATTTTGATCGAAACGCCGATATTGCTCGTCGGCCTGTCGAAAAAGCTAAGTGTTCGCCAGCGACTGTTCTGCGGCATTTGGCTGACGGCCTGTACCTATCCGATCGTTGTCCTTGTACTTCCAACGCTTATGTACGGCTTTCCGCGTTGGCAATATCTTTTTGTTGCAGAAACATTTGCGCCCGTTGGCGAGTGCCTGATATTTTGGCTGGCTTTTCGCGGCAAGAGTATTTTTGAAGTCTCTGATTGGCTGCCGTCCTTTGTCACGATCGTTCTGGCAAACCTTGCTTCATTCGGCTTTGGCGAGATCATGAACTATTTTTATTGGTTCGGCCTGCTTTCACAGTAAAGGCCGCGAGCGTGCATGATTGTCTCTCGACTCCCATTCGTGTAACTTGTGTAATTCGTGACAAATTCTCTACGCATCTCGGAGATCTTTCTTTCGATCCAGGGCGAGTCTTCGCACGCCGGGCGGCCGTGTTCGTTTGTCCGGCTGACAGGCTGCCCGATGCGGTGCGTTTGGTGCGATAGCGAATATACGTTCACCGGCGGCGAGCGGATCCCGTTCGAGGACATCTTTGTAAAGCTCGATGAATTCGGCTGTAAACTCGTCGAAGTGACCGGCGGCGAACCGCTTGCTCAAAAGAATGTCTTCCCGTTCATCACCGAACTATGCGATCGCGGATATGAGGTGCTGATCGAAACCGGCGGGTTCGTTTCGACCGAAAATGTCGATCCTCGGGTGAAGATAATCCTCGACATAAAATGCCCCGCATCCGGCGAGGCAGAACGAAATCATTGGCCGAACATTGAACGGCTTCGGCGCGATTTGGACGAGGTTAAGTTTGTCGTCGCTGATACCGCTGACTGGCAATTTGCAATAGATGCGATCGGGAAATACGATCTTGAGGCTCGCTGTCGGGAGATACTTATCTCGCCTGTTCACGGCATCGACAATCTGCCTGAACTTGCTGAATCAGTATCGCGAAGCGGCCTGAAGGTGCGGTTTAATATGCAGCTGCACAAATATATCTGGGGAGCTGATAGGCACGGGGTTTAGAAAACGGAAACAGTTCCCGCAAAGCCGCAGAGAGGCAGAGTGAGGAAGGATGCACAAAAATGAAATATCAAGAATCATAGTTGACTCTGCGTTTCATATTCATACGAGACTTGGTTCGGGCCTGCTTGAGTCGGTTTATGAAGCGGTGCTCAAATATGGACTTCTCAAGCGAGGCTTAACAGTTGTGGCCCAACAACCGATGCCGGTCGAGTGGGAGAACGTCAAGCTTGAGATCGGTTTTCGCGCGGACATGGTCGTTGGAGAAAAAGGCGTCATCGAGATAAGATCCGTCGAGGCGGTCGCACCTGTTCACCCGAAACAACTTCGTACATATCTCCGTCTTATGGATCTGAAACTCGGACTCCTGATCAATTTTAATGTCCCGCTCATTAAGGATGGGATTACGAGAGTGGTGAACAACTTGTAAATTTCTCTACGTCTTTGCGGCTCTGCAGGGAAGATCTCCCGAAAGGCCGCTAAGACGCAAGAGAAGATAAGGTACTTATGGCTCAGGCAATCGTTCTCGTTTCAGGTGGGATGGACTCGTGCGTTACGGCGGCGATCGCGGCTCGTGAATTCGAAGGTCTTGCGTTTTTGCACATCAGCTATGGCCAGCGAACGGAAGCGAGAGAACGACAGGCATTTACTGACATTGCGGACCACTACGGCATCGAAAAACGGCTCGATGTATCGATCGCATATCTCGCAAAGATCGGCGGCTCCTCTCTGACGGATGAAAATATCGCCGTAACCGAAGCCGATCTTTTGGCGAAAGAGATCCCGACCAGCTACGTTCCGTTTCGCAACGCGAATATGCTTTCGATAGCGGTGAGCTGGGCCGAAGTGATCGGTGCGACGGCGATCTATATTGGAGCGGTCGCCGAAGATTCGAGCGGCTATCCCGATTGCCGGCCGGAGTTTTACGAGGCGTTTCAAAAGACCATCGATGCGGGCACAAAACCCGAGACTAATATCGAGATCCGCACGCCGATAATCCATCTCTCAAAAGCCGAGATCGTGAAAAAGGGAATTGAGTTGAACGCGCCGCTTTATTTGACCTGGTCATGCTACCGCCGTGAAGATCGTGCCTGTGGGACGTGCGATTCGTGCGCGTTAAGGCTGCGAGGCTTCGAGCAGGCGGGCATGATCGACCCGATCATCTACGTGTAAACCAATTCAGAAGCTGTTAGCCTTCTTATTCAACCCGACGGTCATTTATTTTGAACCGATCCCAAGATCTTCGCGAGTAAACACTGCGTCGTCAAGATCACCCAATGCAATGAGTGCAATTTGCTCGGTTCGAAGGAATTCACGCGCTTGCTGTTGAATTTCTCCCGCAGTGACGGCCTCAAGATTTGCAAGTGTTTCGTTGAGCGGGATCTGGCGGCCGTGGATCATTTCGCATTGGGCGAGCGTTGCGGCGCGGCCGGCGGAATCTTCTAGGCCGAGCAGGATCGAAGCTCGTGTTTGATCCTTCATTAGACCGAGTTCGTCATCGCTGATGCCGCCGCGAACAATCGATGCGAGTTCGTCGAGAACGATCTCGGCAACCTCTCGAAGTTGTTCGGGCGAGGTCGCGGCGGAGACGGCCATAAAACCTGTGTCGTGGAACATCGCGGTCGAGGCTCCGACGCTGTATGCAAGGCCACGGTCTTCGCGGACACGCTGCCACAACCGGCTGGACGTACCGCCGCCAAGAATAGACGCTAGCAGGTCCGCCGCGTAGCGACGCGGATCAGGCGCGTTTACTGTCGGCGTTGCAATAAAAAGATGAGCCTGTTCGAGGTCGGGCCGCTGTTCGATGACAAAAGGAGCAGCGATCACCGGTGTTCGGCATTCACGCTTTTGTTGGCCGTTCTTGATGTGAGACTCGCCAAAGCTTGAACTCCGCACAAGTTCGAGCAGGTGTTCGTGATCGACATTGCCGGCGGCGGCGATGACAAGGTTTGTGGGCGAAAAAGCGTGATGGTGAAAGTCAGCGGTGAGGTGATGGTTGAACGCCGCGACCGTTTCAGGCGTGCCGGTTATTGTCAATCCAAGTGGATCGCCCGGGAAGAATTCGCGGTGAAAGATGTCGCTTATCACCTCTTCGGGCGAATCTTCGTTCATCTTCATTTCTTCCACGATCACGCGCCGTTCGCTCGCCAGATCGGCTTCATCGAACCGAGGGCGGCCGGTCATGTCTGCGAGTAGATCGAACGCGCTATCGAACCGGTCATCGACGACCTTTAATATAAACCCCGTTTCCTCATGTGTCGTAAAGGCATCAAGATTTCCGCCGAGCCGATCTTGTTCTGCGGCGATCTCTCGGGCGTTTCTCTTTATCGAACCTTTAAAAACACAATGTTCGATAAAATGCGTTATACCGTTCAACTCCGCCGGCTCATGCCGCGCGCCGACGCGGAAAAAGAACCCAAGTGTCGCCGATCGCACGCCTTCCATTCGGTCAGTCAGAATGACCAAGCCGTTGTCGAGTCGTGTTTCAAAAATGTTCTCTTTCATCGTTTGGGAAAAGTTAGAGGCTAACACGCTCGTCGCCGAATTTGTATCGCGGAGTACTAGAAAAGAGTAAACCATCGGCCGTCCGGCGATCATGATCGCGAACGGCCGACAGCCGGAAAGCAAATATCGGCAGCTACTTTGAGCCGTTAGCGGACGGTTCGCCGCCTTTTTGCATCTGGTCGCGGAACAGATTGAGTAACAGCAGAGTTCCTATGCCGCCGCCTTCGCCACTCGCTCCGCCGCCGGATGCCATGATGTCGGGCGTGATACGGACACCTTTTTCGCCGATCACCTTGAGCGTTTCGACAAGTGCCACGCCTTGCGGGCCGAGGGCGTTGACCTGTTCACGATAGGCGACGCCCTGGGCTTCGCCAATCAGCCGCATTTTCTCGGCTTCGGCCTTGCCGGTTGACGAGATGTAGTATGCCTCGCCGTCCGCTTCACGCTGGCGTTGTTCGGAGCGCTTTGCGGCAATATCGACGCCGACCGTTGCTTCCATAAGACTCTTTTGATTGTCAGCATGGGCGCTCGTTTTTTCGAGTTCGATTCGTTTCGTTTCGGCCTCGCGTTGCGCGTCGTACATGTTCTGACGCTGCTCTGCGAGTATCTTTTCGGTTTGCGTTTTCATCAGCTCTTCGGGCAGATGAATGTGGCAGATGAGGACGTTCACAACGTCAACGTGATATTTGAGCAAGTGCATTCGCACGCGTGCCTCGGCACGTTCCTGTTCTTCGTGGCGGTTCTGCAGATACGCCATCGCGCTTGATTCCGACGCCTGATTTCGGAAGATCGAGTCGATCAGCGGATGCATCACGTTTTGGATAAGCCGGTCGGTGTTGCCAATCTTCGCGACCATGAACGGCGCATCTTCGGGCTTCACGCGAAACACGACACGTACCTCGAGCTGCATCGTGAAACCGTCTTTTGAAATGACCGCAAACGGGTCGAACGAGTTGTCGAGTTTCTCCGCGGTCCACTCGACGGTCATATTGGTCGTCGGGATTATGATCGGCGAGATCGCAAGCGTATTGATGTAATACTTGCCCGGCCCTACGACGGCTTCCTGAATTCCGCGATAGCCTTCCGGTACGACATAGGCCTCGTGAGCGCCTTGATCAAGCCGCTGGTCGGCCGGGTCGCTCGATTTCAGCTCGGCCTTTATTTCTTCGATCGAGCCGCTTTCGCCGTCAACGCGGTCGAGTTTCTCGGCCGCAAGGTGGACCTGTTCCTGTTCCTCGCGTTCCATCTTCTGACGGATCTTGCTTGCCATCGCCTCGCGGATTTCGTGCGTCGGGTCTTTACCGACGTTCGACACGACGACGGCAACCTCACCCGGCCGAACTTCTTTCGCCGTGTCGAGAATGACCTTGAAGACGAGCGGGTTTATGTAATAGGTTCCGGGCAGCAGAATATCTTTCTGCGGGCCGCGTTGGCCGCCGCGAGAGATGAACTCGTTGCTGTCCTGAAAATTGTCGTGGCCGAGGACCGGCGACGCAACATAATCCCTTGGGTCAAGCGGCGCACCGTCGAGAGCTTCGACCATGCCGATCTGGTTTTCAGTAATGACCGTTGCGTCGAACAGGCGGACCGTGAACAGGCCGGCGTTCAATTCGTTGGTGCCGTCAAGCGGCAGCGAGTTTGTGTGGATTCGGTATGTTCCCGGCGTCAAAATCTCAACCTGCGGGCCTTTTTGGCCGCCATTGTAGATAAAGGATTCGGCGTCCTGGAAGTTTCTGTGTTCGGGGATCGCCTTGCCGTGCAGGCGTCCTGCATCGAGCGGCGAACCATCTGCGGCGGTGATCACGCCGACCTTTCCGGGTGGAATGACCGTCACCTTCGCTATCGACACGTTGAACAGATACGGATGGATCGCCCATTTTCCCGGCGGAAGCGTGCGAAGCTGAATGCCTTTGACGCCGCCCTGCTGGATGAACGCGATCGGGTCCTGGAAATTGTTGTGTGCGTTCTGTGCCCGGTCGGGTGCGAAGATACGGCCGGCCGGCATCGGCTCGCCGTCGATGGCGTCGAGAATGCCGAGTTCGTCCGCACCGATCTCGATCAGCGGGACCTTTTGCGAGACACGTTCGATCGGGTACATCACAAAATGCAGGCCGGGCTTCAAGACCTCAGCCTGGATACCGACCTCGCCGGCGTTAGCGACCACGCGGCCTTGCGGCATTCGTCGGCCAAAGTATCGACGCTCCTTAATGCCCACTTCGGTGGCACCGATGTTTACGAGAAAGCGGGTTACAATGTACCAAAGTATGCCGAGCACTATTACGCCGGCGACAGCGAGAACGATCAGCGGAATTAAACTTTCCATATTATTTGTCCTTTGAGGTCCGGTTGTTCGCAACGCCCGAATTTCGGGTTTGATTTAGGCTTGCCACGATCTCTTTGATCCGAAAGCTCGCTCCCGGCGTCCTTTGCTCCGCCGGAAGCAGCCAGAAATGCGATTCCAAAAGCGCCGCAAGGTCTTTCGGCGAAACATCCGTCAATTTTCCATCGCGGAACGTGTTCGAGATCTCTTCGCACAAGTCAGCAAACGCGTCGCCGGCGTACGCATGCGGAGCATCACGAAGCAGTTCGGCAGTAGCCGCACGGTTTGGCGATTTTGACCAGTTTCTATGACGAACCTCTAGTTTTGCAAGCCTTTCCTTGATTTTTAGACACTCATCCTCTTCGTGTTTTGCCGTTAACTGTTCTCTTTCCTCCGCTTCGGCCAGCCGAAGGTCTTCGTCCGTCGGTGCAAAAAGCGGGCGGTAGGTTTCGGCGTCAAGGCGAACCTTTGGGTCGTTATCCGCCAAAGGTCTTTGGTTTGACAGTTTTTTCAGCAGGATCGCAAGCGAAATCCCCGCAAAGAGAATAAGGCAGGTTGTAACGAAGATGAGCATCAGCTCAGGCGACAAGCCGTGTCCAAATAGATTCTGACGGTTTGTCGCCTTGATTATATGATACGAACCATCCAGTCGGAAGTTCCAAAATCCAATGGCAGAAATACGACCGGTAGGGAGTGTGCCCGAGGCGGTATGCGGCCGTATGCTCTGCCATACAATTGGCAGAGTCCAGCTTCTGAATACATCGAAAGGCACACTCGCTACAGCTCGTGTTTCCGCCTGTCATTTACTGCGAGATCGCGTTAAATAGCAGCGGAAAAGTTGCCAGCGACTGGCCGCGGTATTGCGGGCGGAAGCCGAACAGGATGATCTTGCCTTTGCCCATCGTTACCTCGACCAATGCGGCCTTGCCGGCGATCTTTTCGGCACCGAGTGCCCAACCGGAGAGCAAAATTGCTTTTGGGTCGGACGGATAGCGTGCGATGATGCGAATGTCGGAACCCGCTGCGTTAGCGGTGGGCCGGTTTGTTGTGCCGAGAGACTGGCCGCCCGCTGACGCAGGCGGTTCTGACAGTTCGAACGCGGGGCTGTTCTCAAACCACGCAATTGATTCTTTTGGCATGCCTTTGGCGATCGGGCTTGTTGTGTCGAGTTCGGTGCGGAGGATCGAGCCCGGGATGAAGAAATCTTTTCGTGCGAGGCCGCGGGTTACATCTTTTATCGGCAGGCCGAATTGTTCAATAGCGAAATTGGACGCGCGGTTGAGGAAGACCAAGGTTCCGCCCGATTCGACAAACTTCTTGAGATTCTCAACGCCTTCCTTTCCGACACCGCCCGTGTATTCGTCCGGCATCGAGCCTTTCGGGTAGCCGTTGAGTATCTGGTTCGGCGATTGGTCGGGAAAGATGATGACCTTAACTGAATCGCTTTGCTTGTTTCGAATTACATTGTTGTTAGTTGGATCAAGATTGTGGTCATTTTTCGAGCACGGATTAACCCCAACCGGTATCATCCATTGAAAGTCGCGAAAAACCCATCGCGTCCAGCCTTCGTCCATCGATGGAATTTCGGAATCGTATATTCCGTAATGAAATTCTTTCGTGCAATCGCGCACAGGGTCTCCATAAAGACCTAGTTCGGTATCGTCAAACGACATCGCCGTTGGCTTCGAAATCGGTTTTACGGTTATATCCATAAGTAACGGCATCGTATGAGCAGTTACATCGTACGGAGAAATTGGATGCCCCTCAGAATCCAAAAGATTCGGGTATGCTTGGCGTTCCAACAGCGCCTTGGCAAACGCCCCGTAAGGTTGATCTAGCCGAACAAATATCTTGGTGTCTGCCAATGGATCTTTTTCTCGTAAGCGGCGAGTCCTAACCCCGGCTCGTTCTAAAATCCCTTGAAGACCGAGAACATTAATTGTGCGGCTCCCTGAAAAAATAAAGCCGCGCACCTCACCAGCCTTCCTCGGCCGTACAGCTTCCTTCCCAATCTCATAAAACCTCGACAGCCATCGTTCGCGATTGGTGGCGGCGTGGTCGAGAAGGCTGAAGGCGGTCGTGGTCATGTAGTTGGTTATGTTGGCGAGTTTCCATTCGCCGCCTTTCCAAACGGGGCCGAATTTTTCGGAGGCGACCTTTGCGTCGAAGCCGCCGGCGCCGCCGCGGAGACTCTCGAATTTGATGTTGACCGGCGTGGCGAGCCTTGCGGAGGCGGTTTCGCTTAAGATACGAACGCCGCCGTGGTAATGCGAATACGCTCGTGCGGGTGTCCATGCGTCGTAAGTCGTGTTTGTCGTAATGCCTTCGAGGCCTTTTTTGCGGAGGTCGGCGGCCATCGCGTTGCCGAGTTCGGTATAGCCTTCGACGATCTGTTTCGGCACGTTCGGCTCGACCGGCTCCATATACGGCGGCAGAAAAAGCCGTGCGCCGTTGGCACCTTGCTGGTGAATGTCATGGACGATCTGCGGGTGCCAGACGTTGTGAATTTTATCGACGGTGAGCTGCGTTTCGACCTGCGTAAAGGCGTACCAATCGCGGTTGTTGTCGTGGCCGACGTATTTGTGATAGAGCTCCGGCGGCTCGGTGCCTTCGTATGGCGTGCCGAGCGTTTTGTCGTACCAGTTTTTGACGATGTCCACGCCGTCAGGATTGAGGCTTGGCACCAACAGGATGATCGTGTTGTCGAGGATCTTCTTTATCTCGGCGTCATTACTGCTCGCTAGTCGGTGCGCAATCAGCATTGACGAAAGCGTCGAGCCAACCTCGGTTGAATGTATGCCGCAGGTGATCATCACGATGGTTTTGCCTTCGGCGATGAGTTTTTTGGCAGCGGCGTCGCGCGAAAAGGCACCCTCCCTACCGGTCGGGTTTCCGCCTATCGTTCGCGGATCCGCCAACTTTGCGTTTATCTGTTTATATTTCTCGAGGTTTTTGAGATTCTCCGGCGAGCTTATCGTAGCGTAAACAAACGGAGCGCCCATTGTCGTCTTGCCGATCTCTTCGAAAATGACCCGGTCGCTCGCCGCGTCGAGTTTCTTGAAATAATCGACGATGCTTGCCCAACTCGCCAGTTTCCTGTCATCGCCCGGCGTAAAGCCAAGCGTGTCCTTCGGTGCCGGAACAGTTTGAGAGGCGGCGACGACCGCAGTAACAAAGATCAAAACGCAGAGACGCAAAGACGCGGAGATGTTTTTCATAGCGGCAAGTTTAGTCGAAAAAAGGTGGAAATACGAATGGTTGGGAGATCGCCGCAAACTAAAGTATGCGGGACACAAAAACAGGCGGAAACACGACCAGTAGGGAGTGTGCCCCTCGATTTCGGATCTTGGATTCGGAAGATCTCTTAGCAATGATCCAAATCTACAATTCACAAGCGGCAATCGTGGCACACTCGCTACCGCTTGTGTTTCCGCCTATTAGAATGTAAATTGCAATGCAGAACTTTCCCTAATTTGCTGCATCATAAAAGAACAAATTGCCTCGAAGGTGAATCACCCCAAGCTTCGGGCACGC
>JADYZI010000466.1 GCA_020853255.1 Acidobacteriota bacterium | reverse complement strand
CTTCGTATTTCCCCTTTCGAATTTCGAGAATCGCGAACTCGGCAGCCAGCTTGGCATATCGGCGTTTTCCGAAATGCGCCAGCCCAGAATTGCCATTACCTCGGCCACCGTTTCCGGGCCTTCCCATCCCCAGGTTGGCTGAATGACGTCGCCGGGTTGGTGATAGTCGGTCTTTTCCCAGTCCTTTATGCGCTTTATCCAAACTTCTTTATCACCTGCGGGCGCCCCAAGCAGCATAAGCGATGGAATGCCGCGTTCGACAAAAGAATAATGGTCCGAACGATAAAAGACCTTTTCATCCGGCATTGGGTCTGGAATGACATTTACGCCATATGCCTTTGCTACATCTTCGAGCATCGCACCCAGCGTTGAGTGCTCACCGCCGTACCCAACGATCGTCTTTACTGGGCCGTAAACCTCCGTGCCGATGCCATCGAGATTGAGATCGGCAGCAACTTTCTTAACGTCCCACGTCGGGTTCTTTGCCCAATATTTTGAACCGTATAGTCCATATTCTTCGCCAGTTACGGCGATGAATACGAGCGATCGCTTTGGCTTTTGCGAGACTTTGGAAAACGCCTCAGCTACGGCCAGCATCTCGGCCGTCCCCAGAGCATTGTCCGCCGCACCAAAATAGGTCTTTCCATTTTCCTTCCCGTACGCATCGTAGTGCGCCGAAAAGACGACCGCCTCGGACTTTAACTTCGGATCTGAACCTTCCAGATAACCGACGACGTTGCTTGAGGTGACCTTCTTCGCTTCATACTTTGTAACGATCTTTGCTTTCTGTTTCAGATCGACCGGTTTGAAGGCCCGCGAAGTGCCTTGCTCCAATGCCTGTTTAAGCGTTATTCCTGATCTTGCAAATAATTTTTCCGCACCCGCGCCGCTGACATAAATAAACGGCGGGACCTGCGGCGGATAGCCTTGCTCGTCACCCAACGATAATTGGCGGCGGCTGAAATAACTGATCAGCTCCTCGGGCGGATGTTCGTTTTCGCCGTCGCCGATGATCACTATCGCCGCCGCGCGGGCCGAAACGAGCGACCTCAGGATCAACATGTTAGCTTTTTGTTTGTCCCATTCCGGTTCCGGAAAACCCGGTGGCGGCCCTTGGGTCATCACAACAACCTTACCGGACAGATCTACTCCTTCGACCATATTTATTCCGGCCTGTTTGGATTGAACCCCGTAGGAAACAAAGACCATATCGCCCGAAACATTTTTGTTTCCGTTATTTTGCGGAAGAAATCCATAATCGACACCGTACACCAGCATCTGGTCGCCGATCGAGAATGACGTGTCCTGTGTTGCGGTTGTTTCTTTGAACTCTACCTTTTGCAGATAACTTCCCTTGTCGCCAAGCGGTTTCAGCCCATATGACTTGAACTTGTCTGCTATCCAGGCAGCCGCCCGGTCGCCGCCCGGCTGTCCTGTACCGCGGCCTTCCATTTCAGGCGAGGCAAGAGCGGCGGTCATATCCTTGATCGAGCCGATCGTGATCTTCTCAGCAAGCTCAGTTTCAACCGTCGAAAGAGCGCGGCCCGGCGCGGTGGCCTGGGCTTGGGTGAGGGTACCAGTTGCAAATGCAGCGATCAGCCAAAAGGCGGTCAAGTAGCGTGAAAAATAAAGTGGCTTCTTCATCAATATCTCCAGAAATTATTTGTTGGATCAAATTGTCGGAGTGTATTACGTTGTCTTCGAGATTTTGTTTGCTATTATCACGTATTCGCCGCGTCTCCGCCAATTGTGGAAAACGAAGATCGCACAAACAATCTAGCCTATGCCGCTCTAATAGTGGTGCAGATATGCTTCGGCACGTTTCCCGTTGCCGGCAAGGCGGTGCTTTCGGTCATACCAAGCGTTGCTTTGGTCGGGTTTCGTGTCGGTATTGCGGCAGCCATTCTATTTGCTTTCCAGTCATTCCGAGGAAGAATACGCCTGGAGAAACGTGGTGATTACTGGCGCATGGCGGAGTTCGGCCTCCTTGGGATCACATTAAACCAGCTTTTCTTTGTAAAGGGGCTTTCGCTGACCAAGGCCGTAAACGCCTCGCTGGTCTCGGTAACCATCCCTATCTTTACAGTTCTGGCGGGTGCGATCCTCGGTACTGAAACGATCCAGAAGCGAAAGGCCGCGGGCATTTTGCTTTCGGCGGTCGGCGTTGTGTTCCTTATCGATCCGCGGAACGCCTCGTTTTCAGCCGAAACAACGATCGGCGATCTTCTTGTGGTCTTGAATTCCCTTTGCTACGGCATCTACGTCGCGACGTCTAAAAATGTTGTGATGCGGAACGGGGCAATGCGTTCAATTACCTGGATATTCCTTTTCTCTGCGCTTGCGTGCGTGCCGCTTGGGGCCTATTCCCTATCCACGATCGACGTTGCGGCTGTCACGCCTGTGACGTGGCTGCTGGTTCTTCACATTGCGATCGCCGCGACTGCGATACCATATTTTTTAAACGCCTGGGCACTCGCAAAGGTCAATCCCTCTACGGTCGCCGTATTTGTATACCTGCAGCCGGTGATCGGCTTTCTCACTGCCGTCGCCATTCTCGGTGAACGGATCGGTCTGAATTTCATCCTCGCCGCGGCCTTCATTTTCGCCGGGCTGTTCCTTGTATCGAGAAAACATCTGCCCAAATGAAACCAAATTCTTGCCATCCGCGTATATTTATCGTTTAATTGCTGCTTGAATATGCCTACGCATATCACACAGATCGACGACACCGAACGACGCCGAACAGTGCTCCGCGTGGAAGGTGAGATGATGCTGGACGACGCCCTGCTGCTTGAACGCAGCGCCTCTGACATTCAGATAGTCCTCGATCCCTGTGTGACCATTGACCTTGCGGATCTGGATTTTCTTGACAGTGAATCCGCCACCGTTCTTCGCCGCCTCGACAGCCGCACGGGCTTTCAGATCGAAGGCATAGAAACATTCCTCCAAACTGCAATAAACTCCGCTGAAAAAAGCTCCGGTTAGTCAGAACCACCCCGCGTTAGCGGGTGGATTCATAGTGACTTCTCGACTTTCGCTGGCCGGTATGACCGCCCCTGCTGACTTTTCCTCAAAAAACATCTAAATTGTACTTCATGAAAACGAGCGAAATTGCCGAACTCGTCGATGGCGAACTTTGCGGTTACGGCGACATCGAGATAACCTCGGCGGCGAGTTTAGAAAAGGCAGCAACCGGCCAGATCGCATTTTTCGAAAAGGTAACCGAGATGCCCTCGACGAACGCTTCCTGCGTCATCATTCCGGAGGCGGCTTTGCCGTTAACCACAGAGACACCGAGTCACAGAGAGGCAGAAGCACGACCGGTACGGAGTGTGCCGGAAATGCGGAATGGGGAACGCAGAATGCGGAATGGGGTACGCAGAACGGCGAATGATCAAGCAATAATTGGCGTCAAAAATCCAAAGCTCGCGTTTGCACGCGCCGTCAATAAGCTATACGCAAGCGATCAACTTTTCGACGAAAGCCATCCGACCGCTGTCATAGCCAAATCGGCGGATGTTAGGAACGCTCATATCGGAGCATTCGTCACGATCGGCGAAAATTCGTATGTCGGTGAAGGCTGCCATATACACGAAGGCGTGCGGATCGGAAAGAACGTCGCGATCCGCAAATTCACCGTAATTCACCCAAACTGCGTTATTTATGATGGGACAGAAATCGGCGGTAACTGTGTGATCCACGCCGGTACCATCATCGGCGCGGACGGCTTCGGATATGTAAAGGACGAAGAAGGAAATTACGAAAAGTTCCCGCAGATCGGCACAGTCGTTATCGAGGACAAGGTCGAGATCGGTGCAAATTCCTGCATCGACCGCGGAGCGCTTGGCGAAACCCGCATCGGCGAAGGGACAAAGATCGACAATCTCGTACAGGTGGGCCACAACGTGAACATTGGCAAACGATGCGTGATCGCCGCCCAGACCGGCATATCGGGCAGCGTTGTTATCGAAGACGATTGCGTCATCGGCGGCCAGGTCGGTTTTGGAGACCATGTGCGGGTTCAAAGCGGTGCGGTGATCGGCTCGCAGGCAGGCGTATTACCCGGCAAGATCGTCCGCCCCGGCATCTGGTGGGGCACGCCGATCCAGCCGCTCGATGAATACAAACGCCAAAGCGCCCGCGTCAAAGGCCTCGAACGGTTAAGGGAAGAAGTGAAAGCCCTGAAAGAAAAGATAAAAGACCTAGCGGAAAAATGATCGGATGAGGTCTTCGTCTGTTGACGATCATCCCCCATTTTGTGAACTTTGTGTCTTCCCTTTGTTCCTTTGTGTTTAGGGATCGGTTTTTAACACAAAGACACAAAGGGAAGACACAAAGTTCACGAAGAATTCACTCGTCAATTTCCACCATGCGCAAGATCGCCTCGGCCGCTCGCTTTGATGCTCCGCCTTGGCCGAGTTTTTGGGCAGCTTCATTGAGATCGCTTCGGACGCGGGCGTTGATTTCCGGTTCAAGCAGCCGCTGCAGTTCGGCAGCGAGCGTTTCGGGCGTGAGATCATTCTGTATGAATTCTGCGGCGATCCGCTTACCCGCGATAAGATTGATCAGCCCAAAATGATCTACATTTATCAGCGGCCGCACAAGCCTGTAATTGAGGCCGGATGTTTTATAAACGATCGCCATCGGGGTGCCGATGATCCCGGTTTCAAGCGTGGCAGTTCCGCTCGCCACAGCCGCCGCATCCGCGGCGTTCAGGGCATCGTAGGTCTCGCCCTTTACCACAACCAAGCGGTTCGGCGGCTGAATATTACTGCGTTCCAAGCCAGCGATCGCCGATCGAACCTCTCCTTCTTTTCGCGTTGAAGCCAGCGGGATGATGAACTGTGCGGTCGGATCAGTCGCTGCGATGAGAGATGCCGCTTCGAGCATCGGCGGCAGTATTTTCGTTAGTTCTTTCTGCCGGCTGCCTGGCAGAAGGGCGATCAACGGGGCGTCAAGGTCCAGGCCGTGCCGCAACCTGAATGCCTCACGTGTTCCCGATGGCTTGACCTCATTCGCAAGCGGATTGCCGACGTATTCTACGTTCTTTATCCCATGCCGCGCATACCAGTCCTTTTCAAAAGGCAGTACGGCCAGGAGCAGATCAACGCTGTCGCGGATCGTTCGCTTACGATATTCCCGCCAGCCCCATAGTTGAGGTGAAATATAATAAACTACCCGTAACCCGCTGCGTTTTAATAACTTCGCCAACTTAAGATTGAACTCGGGAAAATCTACCAGAATGACCACATCGGGCCTTCGCGCGGCGGCGGCTTTTTTAAGATCGCGAGATGCTTTCAGGAAAACGCCAATCGCACGAGCGATCTCCGGTATTCCAATGATCGCCAGGTCGTCCGCCTTGACCACCGCTTCAACACCAGCCGCCCGCATCGCCGGGCCGGCGCACCCAAAGAATTCAAAGTCTCGCCCCGCCGCCTCGACCCGCAAGGCGTTCACCAACTTTGCGGCGTGAGCATCACCCGACGCTTCACCGGCCACAAGCATTATTTTCAGCGTTCTATCCGTTTCAAGCGGCATTGACCATAAGTTTCCACACATCCCCGCAAAATGTAAACTGACAAACCTTTACCGCGCAGGCCGCATCAAAGGCATTGATTTTCTTGAATGATACCAAGGCACTGCCCACAGCCGTTTGCACAACGCATTTGTAACCTTTAAAATGCGAGG
>JADYZI010000465.1 GCA_020853255.1 Acidobacteriota bacterium | reverse complement strand
GCGATCTTGAGTTTTTTCAGGGTTATTTCGGTGAACAGGAACCAAGTGTCATCAGCATCCCGTCATTTGAGACCGACCCGTACTCGGGCGTCTCGCCGCACGCCGAAACTCAGGAAAGACGAGCACTCTCGCTGTGGCAGATCGCCCGCGGAGCCGGAGACCTTGTTCTTTTGTCAGCCCGTTCGATGATCCAGCGGGCAGCGTCAATAGATGAAACAAAGGCGCTCGGCGCCGACCTTATACGTGACGCCGATCTTCCGCCGGAGGAACTTACCTCACGTCTCATTGCCTCGGGCTATGTCCGCGAAGAACCGATATTCGGGCCGGGCCAGTTTTCGCTCCGGGGCGGTATTATCGATGCCTGGTCGCCCGATTCCGAACAACCGGTTCGGATCGAGTTCTTTGGCGATACCGTGGACTCTATTCGCACATTCGATCCTGAAACGCAGCTTTCCATTGAACAGCTGCGCTCGGTATCGATCGCGCCGATGCGCGAGTTCGCCGCCGCGGGTGGGGACCTAAAAGACTGGGCATTCTTTGCCGCCGAGCGCTTTTCCAACGAACGGTTCCGCCGCAACCTGAAGGACCGTACCGATTTCGCCGCCGAAGGCGAAACATTCTCCGGCTGGGAGTTTCTCCTGCCGCTCGTGCGGCCGCTCAAAGGCAGCATTTTCGACTTTCTACGGGATCACATCATCGTCGTTGACGAGCCCGCTGCAGTCGAACAGACGCTTACAAACCTTTACGCAAGTCTAGATCGCGGTTGCGCCGCCGTTACTGAATCCGGCGATGTCGCACTTGCGCCTGATGAGTTATTCCTCGAACCTGAAAGACTCAGAAACTTGCTCGACTCACGGCCCGTCATCGAGCTTCGTTCGCTCGGACGAACCGCGGCGGAGACAGACGAAGATTTTAGATATGGCGCTGCGGACTCGGCAGGCTCCCCTCCTTACCAAGGAGGGGTGGCCGAAGGCCGGGGTGGTTCTTTGCAACGTGGCGGTGAGTCAACTCTGAATAACGTCGAACCCACCGTAAGCAGTGTAGAACGCCCCCTCCTTGGTAAGGAGGGGAACCCTCTGTTCCTTTTCTCAACAGCGGCCGCAACGACCGAGATCGAAATTCTCTCGCGTTCCAGCCGAAACTTTCATGGCGATATCCAGGCATTCACGCGGGAGCACGCCGACGCCGACATCATCGTTGTCCAAACCACGGGCATGGCTGAACGTCTTGCGGAAATGCTCCGCGATTACGACATTTCGCTGCCGGCCGGATCAATAAAGATCGGGCCGCTGACGACCGGTTTTGAGCTGCCGTCGGAAAAACTTCGGTTCTACACAGAACAGGATATTTTTGGCGAAACTGTCGCCGCACCCGCTGACACCGCACCAAAAACGCGTTCTCGCAAATCAAAGCTCGGCGCGTTCATCTCCGATTTTCGCGATCTGAAACCCGGCGATTTCGTCGTCCACGTCGATCACGGCATCGGCAGGTTCGAAGGGCTGCAGACCATCGAATCACAAGGCATTGAACGTGAGTTCATGCTCCTGATGTACGCGGACAATGCAAAGCTTTTCGTTCCTGTCGAGCGCATGGACCTTGTGTCGCGCTATTCCTCCGGCGAGGCGACGGCCCCGACGCTTGACCGCCTCGGCGGCATCGGCTGGCAGAAGACAAAGGCAAAGGCAAAACGCGCAATGCGTGATATGGCCGATGAGCTGCTTAAGCTCTATGCCGAGCGAAAGCTCGTTCGCGGCCACGCATTCCCACCCGACGCACCGTGGCAGCATGAATTCGAAGATGCTTTTCCGTACGATCTGACGACCGACCAGGCAGCCGCGATCGAAGATGTAAAGGAAGACATGGAAAATGCCGTCCCGATGGACCGCCTGATCATCGGCGACGTCGGTTATGGAAAGACCGAGGTTGCGATGCGTGCGGCGTTCAAGGCCGTTATGGACGGCAAGCAGGTCGCGGTGCTGACACCGACAACGGTCCTTGCCTACCAGCATTTCGAAACCTTCAAAAAGCGCTTCTCCGCCTTTCCGGCCAAGATCGATCTTCTTTCCCGGTTCCGTACGACAAAAGAGCAAAGGGCGGTTGCCGAAACCGCGGGCAAAGGCGGCGTCGATGTTCTGATCGGTACGCATCGAATACTTTCGACTGACGTAAAACTGCCGAATCTTGGGCTCGTCGTCGTGGACGAAGAACAGCGCTTCGGCGTCGGCCACAAGGAAAAGCTAAAGCAGTTAAAGAAAAAGGTCGATGTGCTGACGCTTTCGGCCACGCCGATCCCGCGGACCTTGAATATGTCGCTGCTTGGAATGCGCGACATGTCCGTCATTGAAACACCGCCGCGCGACCGGCTGGCGATCAACACACAGGTCGTTCAGTTTTCAGAAGGTGTTATACGGTCCGCTATCGAACTTGAACTGTCCCGCAGCGGACAGGTCTTCTTCATCCACAACCGCGTCGAATCGATTGAATCGATCGCCGCCTTGATCCAAAAGATCGTCCCCAACGCCCGCATTGCCATCGGCCATGGACAGATGAACGAAAAGGAAATGGAGCAGGTGATGCTCGATTTTATCGATTACAAATACGACGTTCTGGTCGCGACGACGATCATCGAGAACGGCATCGACATTCCGCGGGCGAATACGATAATTATCAATCGTGCCGACAACTACGGCCTTTCTCAGCTTTATCAGCTCCGCGGCCGCGTCGGACGTTCGAACCGGCGGGCATACGCATATCTGCTTATTCCCAGCGAACTCGAACTTACTCCGATCGCCCGCCGCCGGTTGTCGGCCATCCGCGAGTTCTCCGATCTCGGCGCCGGGTTTCGGCTGGCCGCTCTCGACCTTGAATTACGCGGTGCCGGCAACATTCTCGGCGGCCAGCAGTCCGGCCAGCTTGACGCACTCGGCTTTGATCTTTATACAAAAATGCTCGAACGCACGATCGCTGAAATTAAGGGTGATGAGATCGCGGACGAGATGAGCGTGTCGATCAATCTGGGCATCGATGTATCCATCCCAAAGGAATATATCTCCGAGGCCGGCCAGCGTCTGCGGACGTACAAACGCATTTCGTCCGCCGAAAGCGAAGAGGAATTGCTGCGTATCCACGCCGAACTCGCCGACCGTTACGGCCGCATTCCGCCTTCGGTCGAAGACCTGTTCGAATATGGCCGATTAAGAAAACTTGCCGAAGGGATGCGGCTGGCATCGATCGACCGGTCAAAAGATGGTTATGCTGTAAAATTGTCCGACACTGCCCGAATAGCCCCGGAACAATTGATGATATTGCTGGAAGAAATGCCCGACGCTTCTTTCTCTCCAAGCGGCATCCTTCGCCTTACCGCAGACCCCGAAAATCCGATTCGCTCGATCAGATCGGCCCTGGAGCGAATTCGCGGCTAACGACGTTCCGTACAATCGCCAAACGGATTTATGTCGCACACAAATAGGCCGGGCACCGCCTCGCGCGTCTGGTTTCTTACCTGGGTGAGTATTTCCGAATGACGATAGCTCTCTGTGGTCCAGCCAAGCTTCTCGCGGCTCCGCCAAACGAACTCGTATGCCGTCTTTTCATCGGCACCTTCCAGGTGCTTCGCCTCATGCAGCAAGATCGCGGCCCGTTCGACGTCGTCCGCGGGATATCGGAAAAAATCCGGATAGATCGTAACTATCTCAAAAGGAAAATTCGTTGCCGCAAATGCATTTTCTTTTTCGACCGACGCGTTCAGCCAATTGTCCTCTGACCGATAGGCCGCAAGCCTCCGCAGCAAAAACACTTCCCTGGTAAACCCTTTGGATTCAAGCAGATCGATCGCAGCATTGACGCTACGCCTCTGGTCCAGATCAAGCCGTTTTGCCGATAGCACGAGCGAGAAGTAAAAGCCGGTGACCGCCGCCGAGCAGACCATAACAAAGACAACAGCCCGCCGCAAATACGTCGAAAGTTTGTGTTCAGCTCCATACGGCCCGTCCAAGGGGCCGCCGCACCGGACACACACCGCCGCGGTCGGGTAGTTTACCAGCTTGCATTCAGAACACTTTTTCTTCATTATCCAGGGCGGGTTTGAGCGAAAGACCTGCTATTATCAATAAAGGTTCAATGAACTCGGCTTCCATTAATTGGCCTTTTGGTCAACGGCCAAGAAACTCGACTGCAATTTATTGCATCAAAAGCCTAGTTCGAACGCACAGATCTCCGGCCGACAAGTTCTTTGTCCGGCCGGCAGGAGCAATACATGAAGCATATTTATTCGATCTTTTTGATACTGGCGGTCGTCTCTGCGGCCGGGCTTGCCGTTTCGGCGCAGGAAACAGAGGAACGCGTCGTTGACGAGGTGGTCGCTCAGGTAAACGATGGCGTTATTACGCTTTCAAGGATAAATCGCGAGGCGAAAGATATCGTTGACCTTGAGGTCCAGAATGGCAAGAAACGCGAGGACGCGCAGAAACAGGTGGACGAAAAGCGCGGTGAGCTGATCGCAAACCTCATCAATGAAGAGCTGCTTGTTCAAAAGGCAAAGGAACTCGGCCTCGATTCCGAGGCTGATGCGGCCGTGAACGAACGCTTTGTTCAAATGATGAAGCAGTACGGCATGAAGAACCTCGATCAGCTTCATCAGGAGATGGAAAAACAGGGTGTCGATCCTGCCACGATCCGCGAAATGTGGCGAAAGCAAGCGATCAAAGACCTGGTCGTCCAAAAAGAGGTCCAGCAAAAGGAGTATTGGAAGCCGAGCGGCAAGGAACTTCGCGATTATTTCGAAAAACACAAGGCCCGGTTCACAAAACCGGAGACAGTCTCGTTCAGTGAAATATTTCTCGGCTTTGCCGGCCGTGATGAGAACGCCGTTCGTGAAAAGGCAAAACAGCTTGTCGTTCAACTCCGCGGCGGCGCCGATTTTGCAAAACTGCAGTCCGAGAACTCAGATCCCGGCGTGGTAACGCAAGGCAAGGGAAAGGTTGAAAAGGTAAAGCCCTCAGAATTTTCTGACATCATTACGACCGCCATAAAAGACCGCAAACCCGGCGAAGTGACCGACCCGATCGAGGCAAATAACCTTGGCGTGGTAATACTCAAGATCGACGCCCGTGAATCGGCAAGCAGCGAGTCGTTTTTCGATGAGAGTGCTGTCCGCGTTGCCATTTATCAGGAACGTGCACCTATCGCCATGAAGCAGTTCATGGCATCGCTTCGCGAGAATTCTTACATAAAGATTGGCGAAAGCTATAGGCCCATCGTTTCGCCTATCCTCTTTGAGGATGAGCGCAAGGACAAGACGGCAGCACCCGGCGGCGATAACAAGGATAAGGCCCCGGCCAAGTCGGACGATAAGGGCAAGGCCGGTGAGAAGGCTTCGGCAAAGAACGGCGGATCGGGCGAAAAGAAGCCAAAGTAGAAACCATCCGGTTCGTTTGGACAAAAGCTCCGACGCTCCCAAATTTTTCCTCTTCGTCGTCTTATTCTGTGGTAATTGCCGAAACGGCTGGACGTATGCGGCTTGATATTTTCCTAAAACTCAGCCGGCTTATTCCCCGCCGAACTCTCGCCCAGGAATACTGCGACAAAGGCCTGATCTGCGTGAATGGCGTCCAGGCAAAACCTTCTAAGGAAGTAAAACCAGGTGATGAGATAGAGATCCGAAGGCGGAACAGCCGCATGGTCGCGCGAGTACGCGAGGTCCCGTCAAAAAAGCAGGTGTCAAAGGCCGGGGTCAACGATCTGTTTGAGACAGTTTCTTCCGAGACACTCGAAAACGACCAGCTAGCCTAGTATCTCTTTGATCGCCGCCTCGAAAATATCGAGCTTTCGCTTGGCCCGTTTAACATCCGGATGGGCGGGTTGAAGCGTTTCAAGCAGCCGGACAAGCTCGGCCTGCATCTCCGCTTTCTTTACCATCAGTTTCCCAAGCGCGGCGCTCAGGCGTTCCTGACTGCCGGGCGCGGCGTTCGCAAGGCGGTCTGTTTCAATACGCAAAAAAGTGAGGACCGATCTTATTTCTTTGACCTTTGGGTACTCTTCCGTATATTCCTCAAGCAGGCTTTCGACATCAGCCTCAAGCTCTGCCTGTCGAATGCGCAGCTCGGCAAACGCGGCCGAAGACTTGTAACCCGCCGCGGCCGTCTTCAGAGGCTGCGGTTTTGCTTGGGCACGGCATTCGACAAAGCCGAACGTTAGCACAAGCAAAGCGAACAGATATGCGGTCAGTTTCATTTTGCCCCTGTTACAAACGTAGATTCGTCGAGATTTTGATTAAAAGCAAACTGCTGCAGATCAAAGGCCCATTCGATCTCGGTCGTTCCCTTCTGTCCTGAAACCAAATAATGGATCTTGTATGAATGCGGCAGCGTCAGGCCGCCCGTCTGGCGGTGGTCCGCAAACTCCTCCACGACCTTATGCCGGGTTTCGCTAAAACCGCTCGACTCATCCGGCGATCTCCCGATGCCGGCGGACGATATCCGTTTGTATTCTGTCCTGACATGCCGAAAGGTGTCCTTATCGAAATAAAGTTTAACCTCCACATCGCCGCCGCCCTTTGGTGAATAGCCAAGAACATAGCAATCTCTGCCATCGATCTTCTTGATCCCGTCGGATGAAAGCTTGCCCTTCACAGCCTCGCCCAACGCCCACGTGCCCGCAAGTTCGCCGCCCAGCAAGCTCTCTTCAACGATCCACGCGTTAGACTGAACAAAGTTGCCGAGCACAGACCGCACGCCGTTGTACGCGAACCCGACGAAAGGCTGCTTGCCGTCAAAAACAAACCGCTCAGAAGTATAATCGCCTGCGCTCAATGTCATTCCAAGAAAGTTCCTGCGGCTATCCGAAGCCAGCACTATCCGCCCTTCGGCCTGATTCTTTTGCGAAATGAACCGGACCGTCACCAAGCCGACTGCTAGACGATTTCTTATCGCCGACCGTACATCCGTAGTACCAATTGAATCTTGATGCTTCGCTACTATCTCCTCAGCCTTCAGCTTCTGTGCGAAGACGGAAACGCCCGGGCTGCCCGCGAAAACGCCGGCGACCAAAAGGCCGGCAAACAGATACTTCATAGAAAAACTCCGTTAGTAAGACTTTACTTTTGCGGATCGGGTCAGCCCCGTACGGCCGCTTCGGTCAATTCAGGTCTCACATCAATGCTGGTAAACGCTTCGCACGAATCGATCACATCCGCATCTGCTTCGATCCGTCCGTCTCCGTAACGGTTGCCCGCCCGCAGATCTTCGAAGTAGATAGTGATATTGTCCAGGATCTCTTCCGCCGAATGCGAATGATAGAGCGTCTGCCGGAACAATGCCCCACCCGGCAGGCCTTTGGTGAACTGGCCCGCAAGCTGCTTCATTTTGCCGAGGGCGACGATCTCGGGCATTTCTTCACGGCACATCGAAAAGAATTCCAACAGAACACTGCGTTTTTCTTCCAGATCGGGCTGATACGGTTCACGGCCCTCGAGCACGTCCTGGATCTGCCGGAATATCCACGGATTCTGCATCGCCCCGCGGCCGATCAATATACCGTCCGTTCCGGACTCATGCCAGCGTTTCATTGCGTATTCGATCGTGGTAACATCGCCGTTCCCAGAAACCGGCACGGTCACGGCCTGTTTTACTTCGCGGATCAGGTCCCAGTTTGCCATGCCCTTATAGCCTTGTTCACGCGTCCGCCCGTGGACCTGAATGTGCTCAACGCCGCATTGCTCTGCCATTTTGGCGACATCAACGACATTGATCGTGGAATCGGAATACCCAGTGCGGACCTTTAGCGTCAGCGGAATGGTGATCGAACGCTTGATGGCCTTTAGTATCTCTTCCAGCCTCGGCAGATCGCGCAGAAGTCCCGATCCTCCGCCGTTTTTTACAACTTTTGGCGCGGGACAGCCGCAATTAATGTCCAGAATATCGGCCCCGACCTCTTCGGCCATTTCGGCCCCCATCGCCATTCGCTCGACCTGACCGCCGAATATCTGCACCGCAAACGGGCGTTCTTCTTCATCGAACCGCATCTGCCGCTTCGATTTCGGATTATTACGCGTCAAACCTTCAACCGAGATAAATTCCGACACCACCAGCCCAACCCCGCCGCGACGCTTTATCAGCCGGCGAAAGGTATAGTCCGTCACCCCCGCCATCGGCGAAAGGATAAGCGGCGGGTTTATCTCGATATTTCTTATCCTAAAAGGCTTCATCCACTAGGGGCCTAAGACGGTCAGACCAAACCCAATATTCTACCATAGACCGGATGTCGCTATTCACCACAGAGACACAGAGGACACAGAGTGAAAAATGACTCTTCTCTCTGTGTCCCCTTTGTCTCTGTGGCTAAACTCTCTTAACTCTTGATCAGCTCAACCCCCGTCGCGTCAAACGAAACCTCGGTCACCGTGCCGTCCGCGTTTCGATTATCAAACTTTGCTCCGTCCTCCTGGATCAGATGATCGACATGCTCTTTCGAAAGTGTCTTTGTTTTGAAAACGCCCTGCGCCCGAACCTTCATTCCAGCCGCGTTCAAGGGAATAAAGAATGCATGGTCGCCAAAGGTGACGCGGACCGACCGGCCGCCTTCCTTGTCGGCCATTTCCATCCAGCAGCCTTCCGATTTGCACGACCGGACGATCACTCCGCTGACCTCGAATGTATTCCCTTCGATTTTGTCCGGCTGTGCAAAGGCTTTGGCAACGGTTGTCTTCTTGACACCCTTGGCCAACGCCGCGCCGCGTGTGATCTTTTCACCCGCCTTCAATTCCACCGGTGCGTTGTCTTTGCTCTTCACCACCGGCTCGCCCTTGCTGTTCATTTCCTTATGGCCGTCATGCTGCGCCGCCGCGGGAACGATCAAAAGAAGTATTCCAAAGAAAATTAAAGATAATCTTGTCATGCTTATTAAACTCCTGTAATTCGGACTGAACTAGTGGATTGTAACAGATAATTTGGAAGAAGTTCTAGCCGTTCTCTTCTTCCTTCGCGAACTTTGAGTCATCCCTTTGAGGCCTTTGTGTTAACGGTTTTTCTAAACACAAAGCTCACCAAGTTGAAGGCACAAAGAGCACAAAAGTACTTGCGATTCAACTGTTACAGTCCACCAGTAAAACCAAAAGTGTAGCACTCTTTTCGTCTAATTTCGCTTCCCGTTTCGTGCAATTCGTGGTTCAGTTTTTTTCCTTACCACGAAACGCACGAAAGCGGACACGAAACTTAGCCATGCTAACGCTCGGCTTGATGCAAATAGACCACCGAGCCATTTAATATTGTAGCAACAATGCGTGTCCCTGCGATCCGTGCTGGATCAACCTCAAAGATATCCTCGGACAAAATGACCATATCGGCCATCTGGCCGCTCATTATTTTCCCTTTGACCTTTTCCTGAAATTCCGCATAGGCCGATCCGGCCGTGTAGGCACGGACCGCTTCTTCGACGCTTATGCCGTCAGGCCCGCTTATGGCGGCGGCAATGCCGAGGAGCGGGTTAGTATCGACCATCGGTGCATCGGACCCGAATGCTAACGGCGTCTTAAGTTGAAGATGGCGGCCAAAAATGGCCGGGCCCGATCGATTGAAAAGCCACGGCTGCATCGAAGGAACTATCGAGCCGCGTGCAAATCGCGGGACGTCCTCTGAGAACGCGTTCTGCGCATGTTCAACGCGAAACCGCCTGTCGCGCGGCCCGTTCTTCTTCGCGGCCCATTCGAACGCGTCCAAAACTATCCGGTTCGCTCGCGGGCCTATGGCGTGGATCATCACCTGGAGTCCCGCCTTGTCGGCCGCCGCAATGTCACGGCGAAGCTGCGCTAATTCAGTTTCATCACCTTCAGAAAAGTATTTGACGCATCCGGTCCGCACCATTGCGTCGCCCGTCGCGGCCTTGACACCGAGCTTGGCAAGTTTCGGCCACGCCGACATCGGCGAGCAATCATAGACACGTGTCTTCAATTTCCCTGCCCGATCGAGTTGCCGGTAAACATCCGCCAACTCGTCCGAGTGCATATCCTGCACACTTGTCACGCCAAAGGACGCCGCATAATTCGACGCCGTTTCAAGTATCTCCGGCCAGTTTTGCAGATGATCAGATGGAACGGCAGCAGCAACCTCGCGCAATGCCATACCTGACATAATGCCGTCGGATTTAGAACCGTTGTCTGACGTTTGAGGTGAAACACGGCGCACGTATGCAAACGCAAGCGAGTTCGCAAACGCCGATTTTCCGTCGGCTGAATAGAGAAGAACAGGATTGGCAGGAGTGATCGGGTCGATCAGTTCAAAAAGCCGCCTGCCCTCAGTTTGAGCAAATTCATTCGCAAAGCCGCTCCCAAGTATCCACCGGCCTTTTGGCAGGAAGCGTGTGTATTCCGCCACCTTTGCGGCCACCGCTTCGGCACTTGTCAGGCCGCGAACATCCAGCGACGAGAATTTGTTGCCGATGGCGGCAAAATGGACGTGCGAATCGTTAAACCCGGGCAGGACAAGCCGGCCGTTTGCATCAATGATCTGAGTTCGTTCGCCAGCCAGCTTTCGAATTTCGTCATTCCGCCCGACCGCCACGATCTTCCCGCCCGAAACCGCCAACGCCTCGGCCCGCGGCCGCTCTACATCAAGCGTCCGGACAATACCGTTGAGGATCACCAGGTCAGCCGGCGTCTGCTGACCAGCAGCAACAACCGAAAAAAGCAGAAGTATCGTGAGCAAGGGCGGAATCATCGAGGCTGCGTCAAAACCCTAAAAAGCTGCGGAGCAGCGGAATATATGTAGCCCCACGTGAAGCGAAGCGAAACGTGGGGTTGGTCGAGCCTAAATCTCAAAGCCTGTGTAACGGGCGGCAGACTTTCGCTAAACTATTGACAGCAATAGATGTAAGATGCCACTCTTTCGCCCACTACGTGGGCTTAGAGTCTTGTTTTCAACCTAACCACGGGTTCCGCTTTGCTCTACCCGTGGCTACCTCTCTGTCACTGCTTCAGCAGTTCAAGACAGTTTTGACACAACCTCTAACGCACGGGCCTCTGCTTTTATCAACGCCTTTCAAAAACGACCTTTCCGTCCACGACCGTCAGCATCACTTTTGCCTCGCGGATCTTGACCGGGTCGATCGAAAAAATATCGTCTGAGATCATAACGAAATCGGCCAGTTTGCCGGGTTCAATTGAACCTTTCACATTCTCTTGAAACTCGGCGTACGCCGATCCGAGAGTATATGCCCGCACGGCCTCGAGGACCGAGATCTTCTGTTCCGGTATCCAGCCGTTCGGGTTCTTGTCGTCGAGCGTGCGGCGCGTGACGGCGGCGTAAATGCCGAATATCGGATCGAGTGACGCAACAGGCGAATCAGTACCAAACGCCAGAACCGCACCCGAATCAAGCAGCGAGCGAAACGCGTAGGTTCCCTTCAACCGCTTTTCATCCAGCCGTTTCCATGCCCAGCGGCCGTCGTCGATGACATGCAGCGGCTGCATTGAGGCAACAACTTTCAATTCGCCGAACCGCTTGATGTCCTCTTGACGCAAATGCTGTGCATGCTCGATCGTAAACCGTCGTCCGTTTGGGCCATTCGCTTTTTCGACCGCCTGGTAGTGATCGAGGATCGTCGCGTTCGCACGGTCGCCGATCGCGTGTATGCGGACCTGAAGGCCGGCCTTATCGGCATCCTGAATCGTCTGCCGCATCGTCGTTGTGACATCCGCCATTGCCAGGCCGCTGGAATTGGGGGCATCCAGATACGGCTCAAAGAACCAGGCTGTGGTCGAACCCAAACTTCCGTCGGCGTAGCCTTTCAAGCACCCAACCCGCAGCATCGGGTCGCCAAAGGCACGCCGTACACCCGTATTCGCCCACCGCTTGAAATCGTTCAGCGGCGAACATCCGTAAACGCGCGTCTTGAGCGTACCTCGCCGGAGCAATTCCTGATACGCGCCGATGCTGGTTCCGGCGGACATGTCCTGTACGCTGGTCACGCCAAGCGACGCCGCATGATCGGTCGCCGCCTGAGCGATCTCAAGCTCCTGCTCGAACGGCCAGGCCGGTATCACTTTCTCAATATAGCCGGACGCGGCGTCCTTAAATACGCCGGTCGGGTTTCCGGCGGCATCACGCACTATCTCGCCGCCCGCTACATCCTTCACATTCCGGTCAACTCCTGCCAGCTTCATTGCCAGGCTGTTTGCCAACGCCATGTGGCCGTCAAGCCGGTTGACGAAAACCGGGTTATCCGGCGTGACCGCGTCGATCAATGCCGCCGTCGGTAAATTATTCGGCGTCCAATTCTCATGGTCCCATTGCCCGCCCGTTATCCATCGGCCCTTTGGTAATTTTGCGGCAAATTCCTTTATCCGTTGTACAAACTCTTCCGGCGATCTCGCGCTTCGCAGATCGACCGACGAAAGCTGTGCGCCAGTTTCCATAAAATGCACGTGCGCATCATTGAATCCAGGAACGATCAGCCTGCCCTTGGCGTCGATGACCCGCGTCTTCGGTCCGATGAGCGGCCGCGTTTCGGCATCCGACCCGACCGCGCTGATCCGCCCGTCGCGAACAGCGATCGACTGTGCCTTCGGCCGCTTTTGGTCGATGGTCTGAATGTTTGCATTTGTCACGACCAGATCGGCATGAATGCCTTGAGCGGCCAAAACTGAGCAGAACGAAAGACAGAACGCGGCGATGCGCAAGAGATTTTTCATAGGTTTATATCACCAGGCGGGAAATCATCCCGGTTGACATCGGATTTAGCATCTAACAGACTGGGTCTGACGCAAATTATATCAGTGAAAGTTAAGTATATCCAGATTCTCGGCACGGTGCTCGCTGTACTTTACGGCGTCTTCATCGTGTTTCTCTACGCCGCCGAACCGCGTTCGCTTGGTGAGGTAACGACCAAAGCTATGTCGGCGGTTGAGAGCACGGTCACAAAGGGCCAGGTTTTGACCGGTACTTACGAGATCGATCAGGCGAGGTTCAACGAAGGCATTGCGGCCTTTCGCACGGACAATTTTGTCCTCGCCCGTGACCGGTTCGAACGAGCCGACCCCGAAAAGCGTGACGCGAACACTCAGTTCTATATCGCTTACAGCTATTATCGCCAGGGCTGGGGCCGTGTTTCCAACGATGACGCGTTGTTCAAGGCAGGCCTCGAAGCACTGCAGAAAGTTCCGCTGATCGACCCGGATTTTGTATCGAAAGATGCTGATCTGAAGCTCAAGACCGCGGCCGAGCTAAGAAATGAATTCGAAGAAGGGTTGAAAGTCACGGCCGATGATTTCAACCCGCTTAGGCTTGTGAGAGAACGAAAATGATCTTTTCGTCTTATTTCTCTTGTTCCGTGATTCAGATCGGCTAACCGACAGACTAGGAGGAAAAAGAAAACCGTGCCTGTCGGCATATTGATCGCAATAGTGAAAGAAGGACTCGAAAAAACGGCAAATGACATTCTCGATAGAGCAGGTTCTGTCGATGGCGGGATCGTGCGGCCGGACGAGAACGAAATGGAGCAGCAAGGTGCACTTTCCGCGATCGACACCAGCGGCAAACGACTTGACGGAGATTCAGCCCGAAAGCGCCAGCGGACGCTCAGGCTCTATGTGTTTCTTCCGCTACTCTTTTTGACCGTCGCGCTGATGGGCGGCTTGCGGTTGGCGTCGCCCGACGGCGCTTTTGTGTTCATGCGGCCGGCATTGGTCTGCCTTTTCTTCGCGGTCGTATTGATCGGGCTGTTCGTTCGCGGAGGAATTATAGCGTTCGAAAGTTGGTTTTCTGACGAATATTCGACCGCACACAACATCGCGAACGGCGTACTGATGCTTTCGCTCTTTGCCGCAACCGCGCAGGTGTTCAACTCGGTAATTCCCGAAACAGGCTTGCCGTTCTGGGTCGTCTCATTCTGTTTTGCCTGGACACTTTGGAACAACCTTTTCGCCGAATTTGACGGCCGAAAACTCCTTCGAAGCCTCATTGCTCTCTTCGCGTTTGCCTTTATCGCAAAATACGTCGTCCTAGCGGGCCTGACCGCCCCAACCGGCGACGGCTGGCTGCGTTCAATGATCGAGAACCCGGCAAAAGAAACCGTGACATGGCTGCTAGAACTTCCACGCTATTCCGCCGGCACCGGCTACATCCAATTCTTCTGTCTCCTGTTCTATTTTGCGGGAATGTTCATACTGCCGAAAAATGCAGACTGAGTTTTACCCTGTCATCAAGTCGATCAGGCCCAACTCTTTCCGACTCTCTGCGTCTCTGCCTCTCTGCGGGAGCCGTTTTATCCCGCACCCAAAAAGTGCAAACAACACAAAGGAGCGCGAAGATAAATCTCGCGCTCCTCAGCATTCAAACTACCCGCCAATTATTGTTTCCGAGCCGTAAGATCGATCGTCTTTCCGTCCCTGACAACCTGGATGGTGCTAACGTTCAATGCAGATTCAAATTCGGTCCTTTCACCCAACTGCCGCCCTTCGATCGCTTTCAGCTTGTCGCCCGGTTTTACCCCGATCTGATCGGCGATGCCGTTCGATTTGACAGCCTTAACATTCCACAAGCCGCCCGCAAAGTCGGCCTCGACGCCGATGACATCAAGCGCGGCATCGATCGTCATCGGTTTGAGGATACCCCGCGGCGTTATCGGTGTCGGGGCGATCTTGATGGTCTTTTCGGCCGAATTTGATGAGATCGGATCATCCGTCGAAGTAATAAAATCGACAGATCTTCCGTCCCGCTTATTCAACGCCGGTTTTCGTTCGGCCGACGCCAACCGAGGGATCTCTACTGTCGGTTCGCGAGGCGCTTCCTTAGGTTCGGCGTCGGCGACAGCCGCCGGTCTTGAAACATCCGGAACGCTCACGGCAACCGTCGGCTGCGGTGCAGGAACCGCTTCAGGTGCCTGCACGATAACCGTCGGCGCCTCCCAGCTATTGTACGAACTTACAGCGAGAACAATCGCCCCGACAACCAGAAACAGACCAAGCGGTACCGCGTATTTCAGTATCGGCAGCAGGCTTGATCGTTGATGGATGGACGGACGCGCATTTGCTATGCGCGCGCTTAGGTGAAAGTCAAAATCCTTTGGTGCCTCGACCCGTCTCAGGCCGGTCAGCATTGCCGAGATCTTTTGCTCATCTGAGCCAGGGTGCTCCGCCCTGTCGCCAATGTTGTTCGTTTCGTGCGTCATCGTCTCTATAAGTAATGTTTCAACTTTTCTTTCAGCAAG
>JADYZI010000464.1 GCA_020853255.1 Acidobacteriota bacterium | reverse complement strand
CGGTGACGAACGATTTGAGATCGTGGTAGCCAAAATTGAACTTAATGTTGTTTCGCCAGACCCGAAGGCTTCTGTCTTCGGGCTCCGCTTCACGGAAATCGAGCGGTATGCCGTAGCGGCTTTGATAAAACGTATAATTCGCATTGAAAAATGCCTTCTGCGCAAAATATCCGCCGCCCGCACTGCCGGTGCCGCTGCGTGTGAAGGTATTCTGCACGGTGCCGAAATCGCCGCCTGCGTTGTAATCGCTGGTCCGCTGGCCGCTGCCATTTCCCCAAAACCCCCAATTTTTGACACCGAACTCAGCACCTCCTGAAACCGCCGCCTGGCTGCTGTTCGTGGCACCGATCGTCGAAAAATATCCGCGAACGCCTGGGTGTGATTCTTCGTCATGCCCGCTGATCGCGTTGACGACACCGCCGATCGCACTGCTGCCGTAGAGTAGAGTTGCGGGCCCCTTAACCACTTCTATTCGCTCGACCGAAAGCGGATCGATCGGCTCAGAGTGATCACCGGACTGCGCCGCAAGCGAGCCTGCCGAGATGCCGTCAGAAGCAACTTTTACCCGATCACCGTCAAAGCCGCGAATTACCGGCCGCGAGGCTCCCGGCCCGGCCGACCGTTCGGAAACGCCCGATTGCCCTTCTAATACTTCACCAAGTCCGACCGATGCGCGCGTCATTATCTCGTTCGATTCGATAGAGCTGACCGTGGCGATCGCTTCAAATGTCGTCTGTTCGGCTCCGCTCGCCGTGACAGTGACCTGCTCAGTAATGCCCGATAATTGCATCTGCAGGTCGACTGTCAGGACCGATCCCGCGGTGACCGTCACCAACTTTGACGCATCGGCAAAGCCTTCCTGATGCGCCAAAATGGTGTAGCGGCCCGGCGGGACATTTTCAAAACGATAACCGCCGTCGTTATCGGTGACGGTCGAGCGCTTGAGTTGCACGATCTGCACCGACACTTCGTGCAGTACTGCGTTGTCAGAACCGAAAGTAACTTTCCCTGCGATCGAGCCGCCTTGGGCGGACGCACAGATCGAGAAGAGAAAGATCAGACAAATAAGACCAATATTTTTCATTGACAGATGAGGGTTACCAAGAAAATTCAATGTACACAGAAAACAGATAGTACGCACAAGACCGGTAAATGAGTTTCAGAATTTCGAAAGCATTTCGTTTGGACTCCTTTGAGGCCTTTGTGTCATCGCTTTGTGTTCGTTGTGTTGAGGTTCTGATCTCAACTGGTGATCTGTCCGCCATTGACACCGAACACGCGCCGAATCCACAATTCTAGTGCAATGAAGCGCCTTTACATCTTACGCCACGCAAAATCCAGTTGGGATGACGCATCGCTGGCCGACTTTGACCGTCCATTGAATGATCAGGGCGTGAACGCGGCCGCTTTTATCGGTGAGCTGATCGCGGGCCGTGGCATGGAACCTAAAGTGATCATCAGTTCGCCGGCCAAACGGGCTGAACGAACAGCCGAACTGGTGAAGGAAAACATCGGCTTTGACGTTCCGCTAACCTACGACGAACGCGTTTACGAAGCCAGCCTGACGACACTTCTCAAGGTCATTTCGGAAATTCCGGCGGATGTCGATTCTGCACTCCTGATCGGGCACAATCCGGGCATGGAAGCGATCATTCGCTGCCTGACCGGCGAGATTCAGCCAATGTCGACCGCTGCTCTTGCATCTATCAAGTTGGCGATCGGCCAGTGGAAAGCCGTCGATCAAGGCACGGGAACACTAGAGTTTCTCATCCGGGCAAAGGAGGAAATGGAAAGGGCAGCATTAGTGGATGGTCACAGATAATTTGGAAGTAGTTCTTGGCGTTCTCTTTCTGTCCTCCCTTTGAGGCCTTTGTGTTAACGGTTTTTCTTAACACAAAGCTCACCAAGTTGAAGACACAAAGAGCACGAAAGTGCTTGCGATTCAACTGTTATAGTCCGCTAGATGCCTGAATTGTTTTTGCGAACGTAACGGCGAGAATCGGATCTTAACATAAACCTGCGGATCAGTTCCTCTGCCGCAGAATTAAGGCGTCCGTAACACTCTGTTCAGTTTCCGTTAATATACATCTCATAAACTCGCATTTGCTGCAGTTTCATTTCCGGAACTACCCGTATGCTGCCCAACATTCTCATTGTTGAAGATGATGCCGACATCGCCGAGAGCCTGCATTACAATTTCAAGCGCGAGGGATTTCGGGCAACGATCGCGGAGTCGGGCGAAAAGGGACTCCGCCTTGCCCTCGATGAAAATACTACGCCGTCGCTGATAATTCTCGATCTAATGCTGCCCGGGATGAGCGGGATGGAATTGTGCCGACGACTTCGTCGTGAACCGCTCACGGAAAAGACGCCGATCATTATGCTGACGGCAAAGGCGGCTGAAAGTGAGCGGATATCGGGGCTGGATTCAGGCGCGGACGATTACGTCGTCAAGCCGTTTTCAGTGAAAGAGGTCATTGCACGGGTACGCGCCGTTTTGCGGCGGGCCGAGAAAGAAGAAACGGCCCATTATGAAGATGTCGGGTTGAGCGTTGATTTTAGGGACATGCGCGTCAAGTGCGGCGACACCGATGTCCGTTTGACACGCAAAGAATTTGCCCTGCTCGAACACCTCGTCAAAAATATCGGCCGTGTCGCGACGCGGCAGCAGTTGCTCGATAATGTTTGGGGCCACAGCTATTTCGGCGACTCGCGAACACTGGATGTGCATATTCGCAGGCTGCGGCAAAAAATGGGCGACTGTGCGCGGCAGATCGAAACGGTCGTCGGCGTAGGATATAGATTTGTAAGTTCGAATTAGGGTCGAAGCGGTCACTAAGACACGGTTCAATTTGCCCGGTTGCAAGCAACATTCTCCACTTATCATTTGAAATGCAGATCGGACCCCCGCCAAGCTCGCTCGACATCCTTGCGTCTCTTCTCGACGCAAATCGCGAAAGTGCGATCGTTGTTGACGGCGCTCGACGTGTCGTGCGGGCGAACAGTGCGGCCGAAGCGGCTTTCGGCCAGCAGTATAGATCGATGCGCTCGCGGCGGTTGAGCGAGGTCATCCGCGATCTTCAGCTTCACCAGGCATACGACAGGGCCCTTGACGAGCGGATATCGACAGAGGTCAAGATCGCTTTCATAGGTACCGGACGGCGAAGCTTTGATATACACGTATCGCCGATCGAACTTGATGGCTCGGTATTTGCGATCGGTGTCTTTTACGACGTGACCAAATTGGAACGGCTCGAAAAGGTCCGGCAGGAATTCCTCTCGAACATCTCGCACGAACTTCGCACGCCTCTCACATCGATCCTCGCATTTGTTGAAACGCTGGAGGACGGCGCGATAGACGATAGTGAGAACAACCGTCGGTTCCTGGGCGTGATCCGACGCAACGCCGAGCGGATGCACGAACTGATCGCCGACATCCTTGAACTCTCAATGATCGAATCAGGCAATGTCAGTATTCAGGCAAGGCCGGTACATGCGGCCAAGCTTGTGGACGAGGTTTTCACATCGCTCTCGTCAAAGGCCGCCGCACGCGAGGTCGAACTTATCAATCGTGTTCCGCAAGGGGTCAGAACCGCTGCGGATCCGATCCGTCTTGAGCAAATGCTGACCAACCTGATCGACAACGCGATCAAGTTCAACCGCCGTGGCGGCCGCGTGACAGTGGCCGCTGCCGTGTCGGACGAAAAAGTTTCGATCTCGGTCACGGACACCGGCGAAGGCATCCTGCCCGATCATCTTCCCCGCCTGTTCGAACGCTTTTATCGCGCCGACCGCGGCCGGACCCGTGAGGTCGGCGGAACCGGCCTTGGGCTGGCAATTGTCAAACACCTTGCGCGGCTCCACGGCGGCGGCGTTTCCGTTGCTTCTACACCGGCCGAAGGCACGACCTTCACCATAGAACTGCCTGTATAACAGGCACTTACAGCGACGAAAAGACCGGTTTCATCACACGCCCAAACTGTGGTATAATAAAGCTATATTCGACACGCACGTGCTTGTCCGTCGAACAGCCTCATACGGTATCGAGAAACCCCTAGTTGTCTTGGTTCTAAATGGAGATGTACGTATGGAACTGGTAAAGGGTCAAAAAGTATCTTATCCGAGCCAGGGGGTATGCATGGTCGAGGGGGTCGAAAGCAAATTCATCGGTGAAATGTCGATAGAATTTTACTCCCTTCGGGTCCTGAACGATAATTCTGTCATCATGATCCCGACCGAAAACGCCCGGAATGTTGGCGTGCGGCCGGTGATCTCATCGATCCAATGCAAAAAGCTGATCGCACAGCTTTCGGCGGACTTTGATGAGATCTCATGTGATTGGAAAACGCGTTCGCGCAATTTCACCGGGCAGCTTCAATCCGGCGACGTGTTCGAGGCGGCCGATGTACTCAAAAAACTCACCTTTTTGAGTCACGAGAAAAAGCTTTCGTTCCGTGAACAGACACTGCTTGAAAAGGCTAAATTTCTGATCGTATCGGAGATCACTAACGCACAAGCGGCAGATGAGGAAGATCTGCGCGCGGAAATTGAGCTTCTCATTGAATCGGCCTGTAAAAAACACCTGCGCTCGCAGCCGCGCGTGATGTCGGCGTCAGTGCATTGAGGCTTTCGGAACTTTTTCTCGAAACAGGCAGAGGCCG
>JADYZI010000463.1 GCA_020853255.1 Acidobacteriota bacterium | reverse complement strand
CGCCAAAGAAGGCCGCGGCCGCGCCGTCCAACCAGGGCAAACTGGAAATGCCGTCGAAAGCTGACCGCGACCTGACAGAATCAGCTACACCTATCGTCTATCTGCCGTCCCGATTTGGAGCACCCGATGCTGGACGTAACATATTCGCATTCTACGAACCGGGCAAACCAACGCCGTATGTGGCGCCTCCAACGCGTACACCAACGCCGCTGCCGCCCGCTTCTCCGCCGCCTCCGCCTCCGATCCAGATCGCGGCGATCAACCCGCAAAGTGTTTACGCCGGCTCGAACGGTTTTAGGATGGAACTATCCGGTGACAAGTTCACGCCGGATACCAAGATCTACTTTGAACAGCAAGAAATACCAGCCACGTTCGTCAGTGAGACCCGAATGACAGCCGATATTCCGCAGCCGCTCATTCGCGCTGAGGGCGGAAAGACGCTGATCGCCCAAACAGCCGATGGAACAAAGACATCAAATTCGATCCAGCTGGATGTTCAGGCTCCGCCCAAGCCAGGGTTTCAATACATCGGCATGATCGCGCGCAAGCGTAGCAACAACGATACGGCCTATTTTCAGGAGCCGGGCCAGCAGCTTCCTACCGGAGCACGCCTAAACGATGTGGTAGGTGGACGGTTCCGCTTGATCAGCATCTCAGCACAGGAATCGGTCCTTGAAGACGTAAACCTTGGGTTCAAGCACAAGCTGCCACTCTATTCGCCGCCGCCGCAGGCAAGCACCGCACCCATTCCAGGCCAGCCTTCCAGAGGATTTCCGGGTGGCGGGCGGCAAGTTTATACACCGGGGACGAATCCGACAATGCCGCCAGGCGGTCAACCTCCGCGGGGCATTCCCGGTATCCCTGACAATATTCCGCGGTACACACCACCATCTAATTCGAATACAAGGGTGCCTCCCGTAAAGCAGGACAATGATGAAGACGACGACGGCGACGGTATCGATTAATGAATCAGGGATGACCCTGTTGGCGGTCATGATCTTTTTGACCGCCTTCGCTTTCATTCTTATGATGGCCGCACCGGCGGTGTACACGGATGTCCAGCGGGAGAAAGAACTCGAATCCATTCGCCGAGGCGAAGAGATATCGAACGCGATATACCAGTACGTTGTTTTTAATGCCGGCCGAAAATTGCCCCAGTCGATGGATGACCTGCTCGAGGGACTTCCGGATGGGACAAAGAAGCGTCAGATCTTGCGGCCCTCGGCAGCAAAAGATCCGCTGTCGCTTGACGGCCGATGGCGGCTTATTCAGCCCGAGCCCGAGGTGATAGCCCGTTTTGCCAAACGCATCCAGACATTTAACAATGGTGTGCTCCCCTCATCGCCTCCTCCAAATCAGTATTTCGACAAGTACACTGTTTCGCTTGCAAATGTTCTCAATACGGAGACCGAAGACGAACCTGACGAAGACATTGACGATTCCGCAGATTTCGACGGCGTTCCATTCATAGGCGTGGCCAGCCAAAGCAACGCGCGATCGGTCTTGATGTACTACGGCATCGAGAAGCACTCGCAGTGGATATTTACGCCGCTATTCCGCGGGAACGGGGCAATGAGCATCCGCCCGAATAGGCAGCCGCCGACCCGCTGACCAGCTTTACAGTTCATCTCTTTTCACAGCCTTTTCTGTTGTCGGCGGAACCGCTGCTTCCGTCGGTTTTGATTCAAACACCCCGATTCCCTGCGCCTTCAGGTCTGTCAAGATCGCGATCGCCGCCCTGTCAAAAACGTCAAGCGGCCTTTCCTCATTTGTATTGATCCAAAATGTCACGGACAGGTTTACACCTTCTGCCGTTAACTCTGCCACAAGTACTTTAGGAGAAGGATCTTCCACAATGCCGTGCGTACGCGTCAGAGCAAGCATTGTGATCGCTTTTGCCTCATCGACCGGCCTTTCGTAGCCTAGAACGAATTTTAGCGTCATCCGCCGCTTTGTCCCGGCTCCGCGGATAGTTATCGCGCTTGAGTACATATCGCCGTTCGGGATCAGTACCAGTTCGCCGTCATCCTTGCGCAGCGAGGTAGCGCGAACGCCGATATATTCGACCTTTCCCTGATTGTTGCTGACAAACAAATAGTCGCCGATGTGAAATGGCTGCCGCCAAAGAATAAGTATCCCCGAGAAAAAGTTGTTCAGGATGTCTTTCGTGGCAAAGCCGACCACGAACGACGAAAATCCAAGGCCCGCTATCAGACTCCCGAAATTAAAGGTTGGGATAACGACGGTCAACGCGGTCAGGAAACCGAGACCAACGACAAATACAACAAGCATTCGGCTAATGAGTACCCTAAGCCTGAGGTCCATCCTGGTCCGCCGCGTTGTCGCAAGGAACACTTTCCTGACTAGCTTTGAAAGTAGCCAGAACAGCCCAAGCACGATCAACCCGGCCAGGAGGAAAGGCACCCTTCCCATAAGGCCCGTTATCATTGAAGTTATTGAGTCCACAACCGATTTGTGAATGCTTGCGGGTAATTCCGAGAACGTCTGAAACCCGACATTTTGAACTAAGGTCTGCATCTCTATATTCTTTATGAAGATCGCCCGATTTCCAAAACCGATGGTTCCTAATGACTCCTTGACAAGCACAGAGATTAGATTTAGAATAATTCTAAATAGGAGAGAACTATGGAACTGCATAATACTAAGATCGATATTTCAAAAGAAACGCGGGGAAAGGTGATAGGCATTCTCAACCAACGTCTTGCGGACGCGGCGGACTTGAAATCTCAGGCCAAACAGGCGCACTGGAACGTTAAAGGGCCGAATTTTATTGCCCTTCATGAGTTGTTCGATCAGGTTTCGGCCGAGGTTGACACGCACGTTGATGACATAGCAGAGCGGATAACGACATTGGGCGGAGTCGCAATGGGAACGGTGAGGCTTGCGGCAAAGAATTCGAGCCTTAGCGAATATCCACACGAGATCTCAGACGGGACCGCGCATGTTGATGCCCTTTCGACTGCACTGGCCGACTTTGGCAAAAAGGTACGTGCTGATATCGACGCGACCGATGATCTCGACGATAAGGACACATCCGATCTGCTAACAAGCGTGTCCCGAAGCATCG
>JADYZI010000462.1 GCA_020853255.1 Acidobacteriota bacterium | reverse complement strand
GCACACGCGGGTGATAAAGTCCCGGAAGGTCGCCCTTGACCGGAACGTCCATATTCTTCAATCTCGGATCGTTAATAAAATCTACGAGCTTGATCCGTTCGATCCCGCGAGTCTGCTCAACGGGAAGGAAATCGAGAGCCTTGTGGATCGATGCCTCATAGTCCTTTGGAAGCGGAAAGGTCGCCGTATTTTCGATCTTTACCTTAGTCGTTTTCGCGGCCTTTTGGCCAGCGGTTGCAATCGCCATAACTTCCCTAAATTGTAATGGGTTCGCCTTAATTAGTAAATTCCGCCACGAAATGTGGCGAGGACGCCACACATTTCAGGACGATTCGTCCATTTGAAGCCGTAAACGCAAGGCTCGCATGTTCGGCACAAGGCTTGCAAAAGCCTAAGACAGATGGCGAACCAGACGACACTCGCAAGTTCGATCTCAACGAGCGGCATCGGCCTCCACACCGGTGTTGAGGTCAATTTGTCTTTGAAACCGGCTCCCGAGAACACGGGCTATGTCTTTGTGCGGACTGATCTTGATAATTTCGAGATACCGGCGTCGGTCGAATTCATCTCGCATTGCTCCTACGCGACGACCCTTATGCGCCGGGGCGTCGTGCTCTCGACCTGTGAACATCTTCTTTCCGCCCTGCGCGGAAGCTGGATCGACAACTGCTTTATCGAGCTCGACAGCATCGAGGTTCCGATACTTGACGGCTCAAGCGAGAATTTTATCGACCTCATCGAAAAGGCCGGAACCACCGAGCAGGACTCGCCACGCCGAACCCTTGTTGTTAAGGAAAAGGTAACGGTCGATCACAACGGCCGAAAGATGTCGATCGAGCCGTCGGACAATTTCGAGATCGACTGTATCATCGATTTCCCGCATCCTTTCATCAAACGGCAGACATATCGTTTTGTGATGAAAAATGGCTCATTCGGTCGTGAGATCGCGTCGGCACGGACGTTCGGGTTTGCCGAAGAGATCGATATGCTCCGCAAGGCAAATCTCGCTCTTGGCGGTTCCCTCGACAACGCGATCGTTCTCACAAAGGAAGGAATGTTGAACGAAACGCCGCTCAGGTTCGCAGACGAATTCGTCCGCCACAAGATCCTCGATATCATCGGCGACGCGGCTCTTGTCGGAATGCCGATACAAGGCCGTATTACCGCCGAAAAGAGCGGCCACTCTGTCCACGCCCAGCTGATGACCAAACTCCTCGAAACCGAATCCGCCTGGGAGATCGTTCAGGCTCTGAACTGCTGCAGGTGAGTTATTTCCATTTAAAGTAGTCTCCTTTTTTCTAAACTATCTCTCGCGGTCTAATTCCTTTAACCAATTGCTTCTCGTCGACGACCTCAACTCATCGACACTTGTCAGGATTTGCCAAGACTGTTCCTAAACTTCTAAAGCCCTATCACCCGATTCCAATCTGAAATATACATGTATAATCGCTGAAAGTCGCTCGGCAGAAGCATACGATTGTGAGCAATAAAGTTCCTTGACTTCTCAAGTTCATCCATTCGTTGCTTAAGCCAGTGCTGTGTTGGTACGATGTCCTTAAAGAAATCCCACTTTGCGATAATTATTTGGGCTAATTGTCCGAAGTCGACGAAACCCAACAGGTCAGATTTCTCTCCTTCGAGCCAAGAGTCTTTCAGTGCAGTATCCCGACGAGACTCCGCATGCGTTTTAATTTTAGGTGGCAATTGATCTATCCAATCAACGCCATCATTTTCAATTAGCACGTCTCTGATAAACTCGCGAATCTCGTTTTCGAAGCAATAGAGCACCGCGAAGAGTCGAGCCATTTCTAAAGCTTGGTTCCGTCGAGTTATTCCAAACGGGGCTAAGGCTTCTTTAAGCAAACTCTCTTCTGCCTCAGCTGAATCCGCTCCGATTCGAATTCCAGCTTTACGAAACCTTTCTGCCTCGGATTCAAGCATTAATCCGCGAAAAAGAAAATCTCGCATGTCCCTATTATTGATCAAGCAAATGCTCCTTTATCGACTTAAAAATTGCATTGTAAACCTCAACGTCCTTAGTCGGAGGAAGGTGAATTTCAATATTGTAACGGAGTCCTATGGACCGCGGTATAGGATTCGCACTACCTTGTGTTTCCGCCTCCACTATTGGTTCCGAAACCTCAGGCTTCGGTAGCGTTATAACCGGCTCAGATTTTGCAGCCGATGAGTCGGAAATATCAGCAAGCTCTAGTAATGACAGAAAAGTCTTGGTCATCAGCCCAGCAGTATTTCCGCTCGTGTTGTGATAGCTTTTGAATTTTCCTTCGATTGCTACGCGATCATCCTTGGTTGGTTTAGCTTTGATCAAAAATATGTCCCCGTAGACATCTCGTAAAGCTCTACCAAGAACTTTCTTCGACCTGGAGTGATCGCGATAGTCATTGTATCTTTGGGTTGGTTTTCCATCTTCAGTCAAGAATCCTAAAGCCTTTAGAAGTGGAATGAATGCTCGATCTTTTGATGCTGTAAATCCCCAATCCTTTAAGAGTTGCTGTGTTACTCGGTCAGGAGCTTGACCATCCCGAATTTTCTCAAAAAGATTGGATAGTTTGTTGTAAGGTTGAACCCATGCACTCGTAAGTCCCATTTATCTTTTTTCTCCTAAATTTCAAAACAAGACACTGTTTCGCTAATGCTCTAAGGCGTTGGTGATGCCTTTTTCTTGGGCGGGACTTCGACGTATGGCGCGCTTTTCCAAGATGCTTACACCGACTGCGTTGTCGTCAAACCATTGTTCACAGCGATCGAACGCGTCGATGCGGTTGCGGGTTACGTCGTCCATTGTGGAAATCTCCTTGAGGTTGAAGCATAGACTAAAATTGTTGAGTGCTTGGTAATGATACTACCGATTCTTAGGATGTCAATCGCGCGGAAAGTCCCAAAAGCTGCGCTGAAATGATACCGAGAGACAATATGCCAGATCTACTTATCCCAATCCGGCGAATGAAATGTGCCTTCGCGATCAATTCGCTTATACGTGTGTGCCCCGAAGAAGTCGCGTTGCGCCTGTATAAGGTTTGCCGGGAGTTTCTCCGCCCTAAAGGCGTCGAAATAGCTCAAGGCCGAGCTTAGACAGAGAGCCGGGATGCCGTGCCGCGTACAAGCCGTGATCATCTTGCGTAGATTCGGCGTGTGTGCCTTAAGTGCCTCGGCAAATTGAGCGTCGATCATTAGATTTTCGAGGTTCGACGCCCCGCCGAAAGCCTTTC
>JADYZI010000461.1 GCA_020853255.1 Acidobacteriota bacterium | reverse complement strand
GCCGATCTGGGCGGATTTTATGCAGGAAGCACTTAAGCTTCATCCTGAATGGAACGGCGATTGGGCGATGCCGGCAGGCATCAGAAAAGCTGAGATCGACATTCGCAACGGGGCACTTATACGCGAGTTTGATGCGTTGGAAGGCCAGCCCGGCCAGCCCACTCCAACGCCAACGGCGACACCAACGCCCGGCCCTGATGATCCGGACCTTTCCGCGTGGGAGACGGAAGATCTGCCGCAGCCGAAAGAGGTTTATGTCACCGACGTGCCGCCCGAATTTCGCCGCACCGAGCTATTTGTCGCAGGTACGGTTCCAAACCGGGCGTTGATCCCGGTCGATGAAGAACCATTGCCCGGCGACCCGTCTCTCCCGTCGCCCACTCCGCTTTCCGAAACATGGTCTGACGGCCTGGCAAACTCGAACAGTGCCCGCCCCGGTCAACGCCCGCCCGAAACAAGCGGTTGGGTCAGCGTCGAGATCTGCCCCGTCTCCGGCCTCCGTGCGACCGTCAACTGCCCCCGCCGCGAAACACGCAAATTCCGCCTGAACGCCACCCCAAAAGAATTCTGCCCAATTCATACATCACCGTAATGGCACACTAGTTGGCCCACAAAAACAGTATCCGGGTAGTATTTAGATTAGTGAATATATTAATAGAGTCACATCGTCAGAAATGTCAGAATGAGAGAGAAGGTGTAGCATTTCGCTAGGATTCCAGGCTGATCGATCAGCCCAGGCAATCGCCAAATACTCGGCGAAATGCTAAGATTCCTCAGGTAGGATATTTGCGAACGATTAATAAAAACTAGTTTGAAAGGAAGATAATCCGTGATCGATCTTGAATTAACAGAAGAACATATTGCGCTGCGGAATACTGTTCGGGAGTTTTGTGCGGGCGAGGTAGCTCCGTACATTAAGGAATGGGACGAGAAATCGTATTTTGAGCCGACGATATTTAAGACGATGGCCGAGCTTGGGCTGTTGGGTGTTTGCATACCGGAGCAGTATGGCGGGGCGGGGTTCGATTATATTTCGCTTGGGCTGGTGTGTGAGGAGCTTGAGGCTTGCGACACGTTTTTGCGCGTGGCTATGTCAGTGCACGTCGGGCTTAATAGCCTGAGCCTTTACAGCTGGGGCACTGAGGAGCAGAAACAAAAATATCTCGTTCCGCAGGCGAAAGGCGAGAAGATCGCGACGTTCGGTTTGACCGAGCCGAATGCGGGTTCGGACGTTATCGGGATGCGGTCGTATGCGACGCGCGACGGTGACGATTGGATCCTGAACGGCGAGAAGATGTGGATCTCGCTTGCCGATGTTGCGGACAATTTTCTGTTCTTCTGCTGGACCGATCAGGAAAAGCAGAAAGTACGCGACCACAGCGGACTTTCGTGCTTTATTGTCGAACGGACAATGCCTGGTTTTTCGAGCGGGACGATCCACGGCAAGATGGGCATTAAGGCCGGGAATACGGGTTATTTTTCGCTCCAGGATGTCCGTGTGCCCCAGGCGAATATGCTCGGCAACCCAGGCGAAGGATTTAAGATCGCAATGTTCTCGCTTGAAAATGGGCGATACACCGTGGCGTCAGGCGCGACCGGCGTGATAAAAGCTTCGCGGGATGCCTCGGTGGCCTATGCAAACACCCGCGAGGTCCAAGGCCAAAAGATCGCCGATTTCCAGCTTGTAAAACAAAAGATCGCTGAAATGGAGGCCGACTACGAAATGGCCCACCTTCTCTGGTTAAAGGCCGGCTGGCTGAAGAACGAAGGCTTGCCGTCGAACAAGGCTGCGAGCCTCGCCAAATGGCAGGCGACCGTGCGGTCAGAAAAGGCCGCGTCGATGGCGATCGAGGTCCACGGCGCCAACGGCTATACGAACGATTATCCGGTCGAGCGATATCTCAGAAACTGCAAAGCCGCGGTGATCTACGAAGGAACGCGCGACATTCATACGCTGATGCAGGCCGATTGGGCGCTTGGGTTGAAAAAGGAGAAAGTTGCCCGAGTTACCTTGCCGGCATATCAACCGACCGAGGCAAAGGGCACCGCGAGCTAGTTTTATAAGTCAAATCAGGAACTATCCGATCAAAAGGGCCGGAATCCATCTATCTGGTTTCCGGCCTTTTTCAATCCGCAAATGGCAGAGTTTTGGACCATCCGGACGACTTAGAACCCTTTTGCCGGGTCGAGACTGGACATCTTCCATTCGCCATTCTCTTTCACGAACAGCACTTCGAACCCATTCGGATAGCTTATCGTTTTGACCTTGGCCACGGCCTTGTCGCCCTTGATCCGCTCGTTTGAAACTTCGCATACCTCGATCGTTACCGGATCGACGTATTCGCTTAGCTTCTTGATCTTGCTCTCTTTCATTTGTTCTTCAAAGTTCTTGAGGGTCTCGGCATCGTAGAATTTTCTTATCGCGGCATCATCCTTCTTGACCACAGCGGCACAATAGGCCTTGTAAACGGGCGTTAAAGTCGGTGCGTCGTTTGTGACCGGGCCCGGCGTTGGCGTGGTGACGGCCACCGCACTGTTCCCGCCGGGATTGGCTGAGTTTGCGGTGTTAGAGTTTGTTTTGCTGCTGTTTGCCGCATTACCGGCGTTATTGGCCGTTGGCTCGGTTCCGCAACCCAAGAGCAGGAATGCGGTGGCTGAGATCAAAACAAAAAGAAAATTGCGTATGTTCATAAAAGTCTCCAAAATCAAAACTTCAAGTATAATCAATCGGTAAATAATGGACAAAACATACAGAAACGAATTTCGCCGCAAAT
>JADYZI010000460.1 GCA_020853255.1 Acidobacteriota bacterium | reverse complement strand
TCTCGGACGCGATGAGCTCGCATCTGCGTATAAGCGTCGAGGAAAAACAGGACCTGCTTGAGACATTCTCGGTCCAGGAAAGGCTGCAGAAGCTTGCCGATATTCTGGAAACTGAGATCGAAAAGCGCCAGCTTGACCGCACGATCCACTCGCGAACAAAGAAGCAGATGGACAAGCACCAGCGCGAGTACTATCTCAACGAGCAGATCAAGGCGATCCATAAGGAGCTGGGCCGAAAAGATGACAAGGCCGAGCTGGAAGACCTAAAAAAGAAGATCGGAGACGCAGGCATGAGCGAGGAAGCGAAAGAGAAGGCGATGCAGGAATTCTCTCGTCTAGAGGCCATGCCGCCGATGTCCGCCGAGAGCACGGTCTCGCGTACTTACCTGGACTGGCTGATCAACGTGCCTTGGAAGGAGCGCTCAGAAGAGCTCGAGGACCTGACCGAGGCGGAAAAGACACTCAACGCCGATCATTACGGCCTTGAGAAGATCAAAGAACGGATCCTTGAGTTCCTTGCCGTTCGCCAATTGGTCAAAAATCCAAAGGGAACGATCCTGTGTTTTGTCGGTGCACCCGGCGTTGGTAAAACATCGCTAGGGAAGTCGATAGCCAAGGCGACCGGCAGAAAGTTCGTCCGGCTTGCGCTTGGCGGTGTACACGATGAGGCGGAGATCCGCGGCCATCGGCGGACCTACATCGGCGCCTTGCCGGGCCAGATCGTTCAGCTGATGAAACGGGCTGGAACGATCAACCCGGTCATCTTGCTGGATGAGGTAGATAAACTCGGCCGCGATTTTCGCGGCGACCCGAGTGCCGCGTTGCTTGAGGTACTTGATCCTGAGCAGAACAGTACATTTCGTGACCATTATCTCGATGTTGACTACGACCTGTCGCACGTCTTCTTCATCGCGACCGCGAATGTGCTGCACACAATTCCGCCGGCGCTTCAGGACAGGCTTGAGATATTGACACTTTCCGGTTATACCGAGCGTGAAAAGACCGAAATTGCGAAGCGGCATCTAATGGAAAAATCCGCAGAGAATAACGGCATTGACGCGGAAGCGGTCAAGTTCACGGGCGACGGTATTCTTGAAATAATCCGCCACTATACGCGTGAGGCAGGTGTAAGAAATCTGGAGCGGGAGATCGGGTCCTGTTTGCGAAAGATCGCCCGCAAGTATGTGGTCGCCGACAACAAAGAGGATTTCCGCGTTGTTATAGACGCCGAGAAGGTCAATGAGTTACTTGGCACAATTCGGTTCAGAAAGCAGGACATCGCCCGAAAAAGCGAGGTCGGATTGGTAAACGGCCTGGCCTGGACCGAGGTTGGCGGAGATGTTCTGCAGGTCGAGGCAACGTTGGTCGAGGGGAAAGGGGAGGTCACGCTGACCGGAAAACTCGGCGAGGTGATGCAGGAATCGGCCAGGGCGGCGCTCACATGTGTCAGGTCCAGGGCCGAAACGCTTGGAATCGATCCGAAAGATTTTCGTGAAAAGGACCTGCATATCCACGTCCCCGAAGGTGCGATCCCTAAGGATGGGCCTAGTGCCGGGATAACGATAGCGACCGCCATGGTCTCGGCTTTGAAAGGAACGCGTGCGCGGCACGACGTGGCAATGACCGGCGAGATCACGCTTCGCGGAAAGGTTCTGCCGATAGGCGGTGTAAAGGAAAAGCTGCTTGCAGCCCATCGCTTCGGCCTAAAGACCTTGATCCTCTCCAAAGAAAATGAGAAAGACCTTGCTGACATTCCGGATGAGGTCCGTGAAGACTTGACGATCCATCTGGTCGATACGATCGATGAGGTCCTTGATCGGGCCCTTGACCCGAGCGGTGATGATCAATCGCTGGCGACCCCGCAAATATGGAATTCTGAGATTCACCCCGCGGACATTACGACCAATGTGGAGTAGGCCCCGGAGAGGGCGGTGATGAAGATCATTTCGGCGGAATTCGTCAAAAGCGCCTTCAATAAGAGTCATTGGACCACTGACGGACGCCCGGAGATCGCGTTTCTGGGCAGGTCGAATGTCGGCAAATCATCTCTTTTGAACTCGCTGCTAGGGCGAAAAGGCCTCGCTCGAACATCGAACACACCCGGCAGAACGCAGAGTATCAATTATTTTCTCGTAAACGAAGCATTCTATTTTGTCGATCTTCCGGGATATGGGTATGCAAAAGTTTCCAAAGCGATGCGGTCGGACTGGGGCGAGATGGCCCGCGAATATCTGACAGGCCGCCCGGAACTTGTATTGTTCATTCAATTGGTCGATTCACGGCACCCGCCGAGTGCGTTGGACCTGCAGTTGAACGATTGGCTTCTCGCCCATGACAGGCCTCATATCGTTGTCGCGACAAAGTCCGATAAACTTTCGCGAAGCGAGGTAAAGAAACAGGCGGCCGCGATAGGGCGGGAAATGCCGCAAAGCAAAATTATTCCTTATTCAGCGTCTAGTGCTATCGGGCGGGACGAATTGTGGGCCGAGATCGGCCGTTCAATGAAAAAAAGCTGAAAATTTATTTGCTTTCTTAGGTTTATTGTAGTAATAATTCATAAATCCCGAAATTTTATCGAGCTTCGAGCTTGATTCAGCTGTTTTACTACGTTTAGTCCATACGATTAACTCCACCTATATACTTCAGGCCGGGAATTAAGGGCTTTAGCAATAATATTTTGGCAACTTTTGCGTTCGGACCAGCCGGGCGGAAAAAAGCGGTAAATACCGAAACAACATGGCAACGAAAACCACACCATCACGCAGATCCAAACCTGTGAACACAGATAATCAGCCGGCCGACGGTTCACCGCCAGCCGCCGGTGCTCCAGAAGGTACTGACGGAGCTTCTCCCAGATCGAACGAGAATGCTCCCAAGACCGAACTATTGAACCTTACTGACCTAAAGGATATGTCGATAAGCGAGCTTACGCATATCGCCAAGGAAATGGGCATTGAGGGAGCTTCGGGCCTGCGTAAGCAGGAATTGATATTTAAGGTGCTTGCGGCCCAGACCGAGAAAAGCGGACTGATCTTTTCCGAGGGCGTGCTTGAGACGCTTCCGGACGGCTTCGGCTTTTTGCGGGCGCCGGAATACAACTATCTTCCCGGCCCGGATGATATTTATGTCAGCCCGTCACAGATCCGCAAATTCGACCTCCGCACGGGTGATACCGTTTCGGGCCAGATCCGGCCGCCAAAGGAAGGCGAGCGGTATTTTGCACTGATCAAGGTCGAGGCGATCAATTTCGAGGCTCCCGAGCAGTCCCGCGAGAAGATCTTTTTTGATAATCTCACGCCGCTTTATCCGGACGAGCAGCTTTCGATGGAAGTGGGCCCGGAAAATATAGCGGCCCGCGTGATCGATCTCGTTACACCGATAGGTAAAGGCCAGCGTGCCTTGATCGTTGCTCCGCCGCGAACCGGTAAGACGGTGTTGCTCCAGACGATCGCAAACTCGATCACTCAAAATCATCCTGAGGTCTCGCTGATCGTTCTGCTGATCGACGAGCGGCCGGAAGAAGTTACCGATATGCAGCGTTCGGTGAAAGGCGAGGTCATCTCATCGACCTTTGATGAGCCGCCGACCCGCCACGTGCAGGTCGCGGACATGGTCATCGAAAAGGCCAAGCGTCTTGTCGAGCACAAGCGCGATGTGGTCATTCTGCTTGATTCGATCACCCGTCTGGCCCGTGCGCACAACGCGGTCGTGCCGCCATCGGGAAAGATACTTTCGGGCGGTATCGATTCAAACGCCCTGCAGCGTCCGAAACGCTTTTTCGGAGCGGCCCGAAATATTGAAGAAGGCGGCAGCCTGACGATAATCGCGACCGCGCTGATCGACACGGGTTCGCGTATGGACGATGTTATCTTTGAAGAGTTCAAGGGAACGGGCAACTCGGAAATTCATCTCGACCGGCGGTTGAGCGACAAGCGGCTTTTCCCGGCCATCGACCTGCAGCGTTCGGGTACCCGTAAGGAAGAACTGCTTATCGAGAAGGAAGACCTGGCACGCATCTGGGTCATGCGTCGCGTGCTCAACCCGCTTTCGCCTGTTGAGCAGATGGAAGTTGTTTTGGAACGGCTTGGAAAGACCAAGACGAATGCCGAGTTTCTTGCGTCCATGCAGACTTAAATGCGTAGGATCGATCGTTCAAAGTAGGATGTCATAAAAGCTTTCCGGCGCCGTGGACGTCACTTCTGTTCATCTTATTCGGCTTTCCTTCATCCTATTCTGTGGTAAAGAATTACTAACCACAGAATAAGATGAAGGAAAGCTGAATCTATGAATAGGATGGGTCAAATTGGAGCTATCTGAGAATCTTTCAGACATCCTCTTTTTCTATCTGGAAACAACGACGCGTCCCCGATGGATATTCAAAATTTTGAAGATTCTCCGATATCCGCAATCTCTCGGCGGGAAACTTGCGAGATCCGGCTTGTAAACTTAATTGATTCAATGCTATTGTAGCTTCATTCTTTTCGGCATAAATGTTGCCTGTGCTTTTTCGGCACATACTTTCATTCAAGATCATAATCTAGGGTTCTCTGTTTTTGTATAGGTTTTACCGTCCTTATTCTTTCTGAGTATTGAGTGGGTATTTGAATCTATATCTTGGAGGAGCAAAATGAGAGATAGAACTCTACGTCTGTTGGCGGCAGGCGTACTGATATTTGTATTTCAATTGGTGACGCTTGCTCAGATCTCCGGGTCCATAGCCGGTACGGTTGTGGATGCCAACGGAGCGGTCGTCCCTAGCGCAACGGTCGTCGTCAGTGGTGCGGGCGGCCAGCAATTCACTGTTTCAACAAATTCAAGCGGCGGCTACCGCATTCCGGCGCTCAACTCAGGCCTTTATACGGTTACCGTTTCGGCGCCCAACTTCAAGCGAACGCTTGTTGAGAACGTAAAGGTTGACGTTGGTGTGCCGACGACGGTCCATGTAACCCTGCAGACGGGCGATGTCAGCGAAAGCGTGACGGTTACCGGTGCCGGAGGCGAAGTGCTGCAGACGCAGACCGCAACGATCGGCACGACCATTCAGGGCCGTCAGATCGTTGATACACCGATCGCATCGCGTGACGCACTCGATCTTGTCGGCCTGCTACCAGGCACGGCAACGGTCGGCCGTCCGCGATCAGCCTCGATCAATGGCCTGCCAAAGGGCTCGCTTACCATCAGCATCGACGGCGTGGACGTTCAGGACAACCTGCTTCGGTCGAGCGACGGTTATTTTACATACGTTCGCCCGCGTATCGACGCCATCGAAGAGGTGACCGTATCTACTGCGAATCCGGGAGCTGAAAGCTCTGGCGACGGTGCTGTTCAGGTTCGGTTCGTGACCCGCAGGGGGAACAATGATTACAGCGGCGGCCTTTATTGGCAGCACCGCGACGAAGGGCTGAATGCCAACTATTGGTACCTTAACCGGGATGGCAGGCGAGATGATAACGGCAAGGCCTTCCGTCAAAAGCTTCGCCTGAATCAATACGGCGGCCGTTTCAGCGGCCCGATCCCGTATCCGCGATTTGGCGATGGCGGCGGATCATTCTTCAAATCCGGCAAAGATGAGGCGTTCTTTTTCGTAAATTATGAGGAATTCCGCCAGCCGGAATCTCTTACGCGAACAAGGACGGTCCTGACACCGGCGGCCCAGAATGGCCTCTTTTCTTACAACACCTCGTCGGGTGTTCAGACTGTCGATCTGTATGCGATCGCGGCGGCAAATGGTGCCCTGGCAACGCCGGACCCGACGGTTGGAGCTGTGCTTGCGAGGATCCGATCGGCCGTCGGTACTGAAGGAACATTGACACCGATCTCGGGCCAGCCAAACTACCAAACTTTCACTTTCCAGCCTAGCGGCAACCAAAAGCGAAAGTTTTTGGCTTTGCGGTTTGACGTCAATTTTCATAAGAACCACGCCCTCGAAGTCGTGTTGAACCGGCAGAAATTCTATCCGGGCACTGACTTTCTCAACTCTGTTGAGCCGAGATATCCTGGCTTTCCCGCGTATGGACAAGGTTCCGAGAGGAACTCGACCGCGATCGCTGTCCGCTCAACGATCACGCAGAGTATCGTCAACGAGGCCCGATATGCTCAATCGTTCGGTGACAGCGCATTTTTTGCTACTATCACCGCGGCGGATTTTGATTATATGGGAGGCCGCCTGCTTGGCGTTGATGCGGCAGGCTTAACGTCACCAGTGGCACTTAACTCAAAAAGTGCACGCTCGACGCCAACTTATGACCTTACCGACAATGTGACCTGGACGGCCGGTTCGCACAGCATCAGCTTCGGCGGACAGTACAAGATCATTAGGTCGTTGGGATCAGCCAATAACCGCATCGTCCCTTCGGTCGGGTTTGGCATCGATTCGACCGACGGCATTGAGTTCACGATGTTCAACGCGACCACGATGCCGGGGTCGACCTCCTCTATACAAGGAAGTGCTCGCGCCATGTACGCGACGCTCATTGGACGCGTACTTAGCTATACAACAACCGCTTACCTTGGCCAGGACGGACAGTATGCCGAGAATGGGCCGCTGTTCAGGGCGGCGAAGCAGACGACGTACGGCCTTTATGCTCAGGACAGTTGGCGGATGAGCCCGACCTTCACACTGAACTTCGGCGTCCGTTGGCAGCCGCAGACGCCATGGATAGCAAAGAGCGTTGGCAACTATTCACGGCTCGAAAGCTTTGATCAGGTTTATGGTGTTTCGGGACTTGGCAATATCTTCAAACCGGGAACTCTTACGGGAACGGCTCCGCGCGTTATCCCGCTGCAGCCGGGCGACGAAGCGTATCCTGGCGACTATAACAACTTCGCACCGACGCTTGGTGTTGTGTGGAGTCCCGATTTTGGCGAAGGTTTTCTCGGCTCCATCTTCGGCGATGCCGGGAAGAGCGTTTTCCGGGGCGGATATTCTGTTTCGTTCGTTCGCGAAGGTGCAAACCTTCTTGAGAGTATTAACGGTGCGAATCCAGGTGGAGCCTTGTCTCTTTCGCGAAGCCTGGGCCTCGGTAACCTAACGGTAGGGACCAACCTTCGAGACCTGAACAATCCGAATTTGACGCCACGTCCGGGAATTGTCGGTACGGCGCCTGCGTATCCAATAGCTCTGACGGCGGCTGATGCAACGAATGCATTCAGCCCGGACCTGAAAACCGGAACCGTCCACTCATTCAGCTTTGGCTATCAGCGCGAGATCGACAGGAATACGGTCATCGAACTTCGCTATGTTGGAAACCGCGGAATCGACCTTCAGCGGCAATACAATATAAATGAGTTCAATACGATCGAGAATGGTTTTGCGGCAGAGTTTCTGCTTGCGCAGCAGAACTTGTACGCTAACATTGCGGCGGGCCGCGGCAATACTTTTGCCTATTTTGGTGCCGGATCTGGTACCAGCCAGCTGCCGATAATGCTTGCGTATTTCAACTCAGCGGCGAACTATGACCCGACAAATCCTGCAAGGTATTCGGCTTCGAATTTCGCCAACTCGACTCTTGTCAACGCGCTTTCAAGGTTGAATCCTAATCCGTTCACCTTTAGCGGTTCCAGTTTTGAGAGCAATGCCGCCCGAAGGGCGAATGCTATTGCAAACGGCCTGCCGAGCAACTTCTTCTACGTCAATCCTACGACCCCAGCCAATTCATATGTTGTTGATAACAGCAACAAGACGTGGTATGACTCTGGCATAGTTGAGCTTCGCCGTCGTCTTTCGGACGGCATTCGTGTGCAGGCAAGCTACGTTTGGTCGAAGGCTCGGGCGAATGCTTATGCTTCGAGCAGCGTGGCGTTTGCCGGTTTCTCTCAGCGCGAAGGCGGCCTTGACCTTGCACGGAACATTCAAGCGTTTGACCTGACCCATCAGTTCAAGGTCGATGCAACATATGAAGTTCCGATCGGGCGGGGCAAACCACTTCTCGGCAACGCGAATTGGTTTGTTGATGCGATCCTTGGCGGATGGCAGATACTGCCGACGGTCCGCTGGCAGAGCGGTTCGCCGTTCTCACTCGGTAATGTTCAGCTTGTGGGAATGACAAAGAAAGAACTTCAGAAGGCGATCGGTGTTTACAAGAACACGGTCATCGATGGGGTCCAGGTCGTGACTTACTTGCCGGAGGATATCATCATCAATACCAGGCGTGCGTTCGATATCAACGTTGCGAATACCAACAGCAACGGTGGATATGGAACGACGTACGGTACCGGCGGTCCGCAGGGCAGGTATATTGCCCCTGCCGGGACCGGTAACTGCGTCGCCAGATTTGGGGGTGAATGCGGGTTCAACAACCTGATCGTTTACGGCCCAAGCTTCTTTAAGCTCGATGCCGCGATAATGAAGAAGATCAAGCTTGGAGAGAAACGCAATATCGAACTCCGGCTTACTTCGCTGGACGTGCTCAATGCCCCGAACTTCCGTGTTGGCGGATGGGCTGCGGACGTTGTTTCGCTGGGTGTTGGCGGTTCGACCTTTGGCCAAATGGGCAACGGTTCAGCCTACCAGGATACCTCGACAACGAATGATCCGGGCGGCCGCATCATCGACCTGATGATCAGATTCAATTTCTGATCTCGTTCCGTTGTTAGGAAACCTATGCCGGAGGGCTTTTTGCTCTCCGGCTTTTTGTATCTGCCCGGCTGTTCGCTGTAAACTATTGCGTACTCAGCTCAAATTATGCGTGTTGCGGTCATATCTGCCGAGGCGGTTCCTTACTCCAAAACGGGAGGGCTGGGCGATGTTGCGGGGGCCTTGCCGAAAGCTTTGAAGCAGATCGGCGTGGACTCGGTCCTTATCACGCCCTGCTATTGGCAGACAAAGGCGGAATACCTTTGGAGCACCGCCATCGACGACCTGAATGTAGATTGGCGCGGCGGCATTTACCCGGCCAAGGCCTTTTACAGCGAGGCAAATGGCTCACCCACATTCCTGATCGACGCGCCGTCATACTTTCATCGCGACTCCATCTATGGATATCGGGAAGACCACGAGCGTTTTGCGTTCTTTAACCACGCCGCACTTACGCTTTTGAAACGCATCGGCCCGCCGCCCGATATTGTTCACCTAAACGACTGGCACTGCGGCTTTGCGGCGGTCGAACTTGCCTCCCTGCGGCAATGGGACGCATATTGGCAGCAAACTCGCACCGTATTTTCCATCCACAACATGGCATATCAAGGCGTGTTCGGATCGCATGAATTGTGGAAATTTGGCTTCGGCGGCGAACAGGAACGGAACGCGTTTCTTTCAAACGGGGCCGCTTCGGCAATGAAGGCAGGGCTTTCGGTGTCGGACACTTTGTCCACAGTTTCCCGCCGCTATGCGCAAGAGATACAAATGCCCGAGAACGGTTATGGACTTGACTGGCTCACGCGTCAGCGGTCGGACCGGCTGGTTGGAATAACGAACGGCGTCGATTACGAGGTTTGGAACCCGCGGACCGACCCTGAGATCGGCGCGCACTTTGACGAACAGAACCTCGAGGGGAAACGTGAGTGCAAACGCCTCTTGCTCGAAGAATTTTCGCTGCCCGTCCGGATCGAACGTCCGATCTTTGCGAACGTGACGCGACTGACCGCTCAAAAGGGAATTGACCTGATGATGCAGGTAGCGGGCGAGATACTTGCGACCGGCGCATATATCATTTCACTCGGTTCGGGCGAAAAACGGTACGAAGATTTCTGGCAGGCATTGCGTGATCACGCTCCCGACCAGGTCGGTATATTTCGCGGCTATAACGAAACACTCGCCCACAAGATCGAAGCCGGTGCGGACATCTTTATGATGCCCTCCAAATTCGAGCCGTGCGGCCTTAATCAAATGTACAGCCTTCGCTATGGAACTGTGCCGATCGTCCGGGCCGTCGGCGGGTTGGACGACACCGTACAGAATTTCGATTCGGTCACGGGAACAGGTAACGGCTTTAAGTTTGGCCCGTACAGTGCGGATCGGTTTTTGGAACGTATATACGAGGCATTGTTCGCCTACGCTGACCCTGAGACCTGGCGCACCATTCAGCGAAATGGAATGAAGCAGGACAACTCCTGGCAAAACGCCGCTCGAAAATATGTCGAGCTTTATGAATGGACGCTCGGCCGATGGTAAGTTTTCGAGTTGAAGATCAGATAGAACTGCGCGAGTTTTCGGCGGACGACGCCGAATCTGTCTTGGCGGCCGTGTCAAGCAACTACGAACACCTTCGGACGTTCATGCTTTGGATGACGCCGGATTATTCGCTCGGTTCCGCCCGGGAATTCATCGCTCAAACACAGGCAGATAGAGCGGAGCGAAAAGGTTTGGGCCTGGGCATCTTTCGCGGCCGCACGCTGATCGGTTCGATCGGTTTTGTCAGTTTCGACTGGTCCGCGATGAAAACCGAGATCGGCTATTGGATTTCGCAAGACGAACAAGGGAAAGGTATCATATCCTCAGCGTGTCGAACGCTTATTGATTTTGCCATCAACGAGCTGAAAATGAACCGCATCGAGATAAGATGCTCTGCCGAAAATGTGCGCAGTTCGGCCATTCCGAAACGGCTTGGATTTCAGCTCGAGGGTGTGCTGCGGCAGGCAGAATACCGAAACGGACGGCTGCACGATTTTGAGATTTATGGACTGCTTGCCTCTGAATGGAATGGGTTGATAGAAAACTCGAAACTATGATCATTGTTATTATCGGCGCCCAGTGGGGCGATGAAGGAAAGGGAAAGGTTGTCGATCTGCTCGCCGACCGGTTTGATATCGTTGCCCGGTATCAGGGCGGACACAACGCCGGCCACAGCGTATATGTCGGCGACCGGGCGTTCGTCCTGCGGCTGCTTCCGTCAGGTATCATTCATCCGGACAAGACGTGCGTTCTCGGCAACGGCATGGTCATCGACCCGAAGGCCTTTTTTGAAGAGGTCGATCAGATAAAAGGCCAGGGGGTGGATGTAACGCCCGACCGGCTTAAGGTATCGTCGCGTGCCCATCTGATAATGCCTTATCATCAGGCCCTTGATCATACTTCAGAAGAAAGGCTTGGAAATGAAAAGATCGGTACGACTCTTCGCGGCATCGGCCCCGCCTATGAAGACAAGGTCGGCCGGCGTGGAATTAGAGTGTCTGACGCGCTGTCACCCGAACTATTAAGACTGCGAATCGACCGGAACCTCGAAGAGGCGAATCGGATAATTGTGTTATTCGGCCAGCAGCCGCTCAGGGCGGATGATATATATAATGAAACGGCCCCGCTCGTCGAGCGGCTTCGTCCGTTTGTAACCGAGACCTCACATTTTCTGGCGCAGGCCCGCAAAGCGAACAAGCGTATCCTGCTCGAAGGAGCTCAGGCCACGTTGCTCGATGTTGATCACGGGACATATCCATATGTCACGTCATCCAATCCGACGGCAGGCGGTGCGTCAGTTGGAGCTGGAATTCCGCCGCATCATATTTCAGGGGTGCTTGGAATTGTCCGAACGTACGCGACCAGGGTCGGTGAAGGCCCGTTCCCGACCGAGATGCTCGATGCCGAAGAGCCGATCGCCCATCTCATCCGCGAACGCGGCAATGAATATGGCTCGGTCACCCGGCGTCCGCGCCGATGTGGCTGGTTTGATGCGGTCGCTACTCGTTATGCCGCTGAATTGAACGGATTCGACTCGATCGCGCTGACAAAACTTGATGTACTAGATGAACTGGACGAGATCAAAGTGTGCACCGGCTATAAGATAGGCGAAACACGAGTTGACACGTTTCCGGCTGTGGCGCACGACCTCCGGTCGATCCAGCCGGTTTATGAAACACTTGAGGGTTGGCGTGAATCGACCGTTGGAGTTACGGGTTTTGACGAATTGCCGGAAAAAGCTAGAAATTACGTTAAGTTCCTTTCCGCATCCATTGGCGTCG
>JADYZI010000459.1 GCA_020853255.1 Acidobacteriota bacterium | reverse complement strand
TTCCGACAATTTTATTCGACGTCGTTTCAATCAAAGCTTTCCCAACAATCGCTGAAGCCGACGCTGCTCCGACGGCCTGAGCGTCATCGCCCGTCAAGTTTTTCGTTGCTACGCCAGCGGCAGCACCAGCGGCAGCGGCTGCCAGCACCCCAAACATTTTGATTGCCTTGCGGACGTTTCGAGTAAATCCGGCCTCCTTTGCGGTCTCATTGTGGTACGCCGTCCATACTTGCCAGTCTTCACCGCCACTGGTCTGTTGCAACCACTCTCGGAAGCGTTTTCCACCCGATCGCAACTTCAATACCGCCTCGAATTCAATTTCGTTCTGGTTAACAAGCTCGTAGATGTCGGGAAAATCAGCGGTTTGCTCTATGCTGCCGATGATATTTTGGCGTTTCAGGGTCTCCAACTGTAATTCATCGATTTCAAAAAGCTTGTCGCCGATGATTTGACTCATAGTTGTCGGCAAATATAAGTCGCTTTTCATTTGCCCTGCCGATCGAACAAATAGGTTTGCGACACCGGCCACGGAGAGTGGCAGGGTCTTAAATATCCGCCGAAACTTTGGCTCATCGTCGAGGCCTGCCGTCGGCAACTCGTAATCTACTTCATAAATTCGGACCGAATCGTCGCCATTGGGTCTTACGACGACCGTTGAGTGTGGATTGCGGGCGATCTCGTCGTAATTAAACCCGTCCATTTCACGTACGCGAACGTTGAAATCTGGCAGAGCGCTCAATTCTTGCGCGTAATAAATGTTCTGAATAACGCTCGAAACAATAGCTTTGCATCGGTCAGCATTTAGGAAGTCATCGTATGCGTTGTTAACAATGCCTGAACCCATTACATCAGCATCATAGGTAATCGAGTGGGATTTGGCAGCAGAACAAAAACGCTCGTATAGTCGCTCCTTCTCCTTGTCAAGCTTGTCCTCGTCATTTAGGCCGCCGAATACGCTGCGGAGTTCGCGAGTGTTGAGAACCTTTTTCTCAAAATAGTCGGGATCTTTGAGGCTGCTTTCTTGGATCGCAACGAACTGTGTAATGATGTCACTTCTGGGTTCGCCAGTAAGTACGTCTCGAACGCAAACAGGGTGTGCAGTAAATGCCGTAAAGAATCTGATCACATCATCATCTAGAAGGTCGATTAGCTGCTCGTAGGATAATCCCTGCTGAACAAGCCTGCTCACAAACGCCGCGAACTGGTGAGCGTTTCCATAATGAACATGTACCTTATCGTAGTAAATCAACGATTCCGCAAACAGACCTGTGTCCGCAGCAACTCCTCGTTGGAACAATGCGGGCGACGAGTGTTCGCTGGTCGCGATAGGCACTAATGCTGTTTTATGATCGGACATAATGACCGTAACTTATTACACTGAACGGTCGCATCAATTCTTTCACTCGACATATACTGGGCAACAAACTTACACTGCCGAAACACGATTATACACGGTGTCCCTTTCCACGGCTTCAAATCCGGCTCGCTGGATCATTTCGATGATCTCTTGCTTGGTCATTTTGACTTCGTTGTTCGATTCGACGGAGTAGGAGTGGGTGAGTTCGCCGCCGTCGGTGATGGTGCCGTCGAGGTCGTTTGCGCCGAAGTGGAGGGCGGTTTGGGCGGTGGCTTTGCCGAGCATGACCCAATAGGCCTTGATGTGGTCGAAGTTGTCGAGCATCAGACGTGAGACGGCGATCGTTTTGAGATTGTCGATGGCGTCGGGACCGGGAAGCGTCGAAAGTGCGGTTCCCGGCGGATAGAAAGCGAGCGGGATGAAGCACTGAAAGCCGCCGGTCTTATCCTGCTGTTCGCGTAGGCGGACGAGGTGATCGATGCGGTCTTCGGTCGTCTCGATGTGGCCGTAGAGCATCGTGGCGTTTGTTTTGAGGCCGGCTTTGTGGACCTTGCCTGCGAGTTCGAGCCAGCGGTCTCCGTCGCACTTGTGGTCGCAGATACGCGAACGCGTCGGCTCGGCAAAGATCTCGGCCCCGCCACCGGGACATGAGTCCATTCCCGCCGCGTGGAGCTTTTCGATAACGTCTTCATCGCTCATTTTGTAAAACCGCGCGAAGAAATCGAGCTCGACCATAGTCAGCGCTTTCAGATGCAGCTTTGGAAACTCGCGCTTTAATGACGAAAACAGGTCGGTGTAATACTCGAATGGAAGTTTCGAGTTTAACCCGCCGACGATGTGCAGCTCGGTCGCGCCTTCCGCAACGGCGGCACGTGCGATCTCGACGCCTTCCTCGACCGAGTGCGTGTAGGCGCCTTCCTGACGTGCACGCTTATAGAAACCGCAGAATTTACAGTCCGCGACACAGATATTTGTGTGATTAAAGTGGCGATTGACGTTGTAATACGTCGTCAGGCCGTGCTTTCGTCGGCGAACGGTATCGGCGAGCTTGCCGAGGGCGTTCAGGTCGGAGGTCGCGTAAAGAGCGACGCCTTCGTCAAACGTCAGCCGCTCGCCATCTTCAACTTTGAACGCGATCTCCCGTAAATTTGAATCAAATGAGAACTGCATATTCCTTATGCAGATTCTACCAAAATGACGATTTGCTAACCATCTTGAGGCCCGGCGAGGCAAGATTACACACCGTAAGCAGAACGCAGAATTTCCCCAGCCCGCCTTATTCGTTCCCCATTGTTTCCACGCCACGAGTTGCTGTCGTAGTAGTAATACCACGGTACGCCGGGATAGTAATGCCGAAGCATTGGTGCACACATCGCCACGCACGGGACGCGTTCGCTGAAGATCTGGAGCACCGTTAGATCGGGCCGAGTGCGAAACCACTCGGCAGCCAACCCTTCCGAATGAAGGCCGACCTCTGCGTCAGGCGTCGATGCCGGGCCATAAACACGAGCGAGTTCGGCTATCGTTACGTTCGGATTCACCTGAATACCCTCACGGCCGTTTCTGTCGCGATAAAGCCAAGCGGTAACGTTGATCGCTCCGAGGGCTTGCGGTGTTGTTAAAACAGGGTTTGCCGTGCGCCGATAGCGAAGTGCCGCTTCCGGGAGTCGAGGGTCACATCGCGGCGAGTCCAAAGGTTTTGAGTTTGGGGTCCTTGGCATACTTCCACCTCCGTTAGTTCTTTCAGCTGCCGTAACCAACCTTTCAATCGATTTTAACAGAATATTGCCCTATCATATACCACTATGAAATTTGGACAGGTGGCAGATCCCGGAGAGGTCGATTTCACGATCCCGGCGGATCATCCCAAGACGAAGGGTGTTTTTGCGTCGGAGAAGGCGAAGGAGATGGAGGTTTGGGTCGGCTGTGCGAAATGGAACAGCAAGGACCTCAAGGGTTTTTATCCGAAGGGCGTAAAGGCGAAGGACGAGCTGCGATATTATTCGACGCAGTTCAACTGCATCGAACTGAACGCGACATTCTACAAACGCTATTGGGAGAGCACGTACACCGGTTGGCGTGAGGGTGTCGAGGACAATTTCAAATTCTTCCCGAAATTCAATCAGGGCGTTACGCATTATTCGCGTTTGAAGGACGTCGAACAGCGGTGCGAGGAATTCGCCGAGAACGTTGTCTTCCTAAAGGAAAAGCTCGGCGTGCCGTTGCTTCAGATGCACGATAATTTCAGCTCGAAAGGTTTCGACCGCGTCGAGAATTTCATCGAGAATGTATGGACCTTTGATATCCCGATCGCGATGGAATTTCGCCGCAGCGAATGGCACACCGACCCTGATATTTCAGAGCGGCTTTATGCGTTGATGGAATCACACGGCGTCACGAATGTGCTTGTTGATACCGCCGGCCGACGTGATCTGATGCATATGCGAATGACCACGCCGACTCCTTTTATCCGCTGGGTCGGTGCGAATCACGAATCAGACTATTCGCGGCTGGATGATTGGGTCGAGCGGCTCGGGGAATGGAAAAAACAGGGAATGCGGAAGCTATATTTTTTCGTCCATCAGAACGTCGAGCAGGAGTCGCCGCTGCTGTCGCAATACTTCATCAAAAAACTGAACAAGAAGCTTGGAACCGATCTGCACGTTCCGTTAACGGCAAAGGACGTTGATAAGTAGTTTCGCGACTATCGATCTTTTGTTCTCGAAGCCTTTATTGCCGCGATGATGTCGGGCCCGCATCGAAGGCCTTCGTTGAACTGAATTGTCTCTCCGGACTTTTTCGTTGCAGCGACAAGGACGCCGCGGTCGTTGGTCAAGGCGTTTAAGACCGAAAGGGTGAACGTGTTGCTTTTGCCGGATAGAAACGTGAGTGTCGCGAGCTCCGACCAGAGACAAGTTTGCACCGTGCCTCGCCTCCTATACGTAAAGCCGTTCGTATGGATGGCCAACTCGTCCTTACCAAGCGAGAAAAAGAACCAAGCCAAGCCGAAGAACGGCGTTGAAAGAAGAAGCAAACCGAGACCTACGATAAACTGTCTTTCCAAAAGTATGCCGAATCCGGAAACAGCGAGCACTAGCGCAAAGAATACGAACAGTACGATCAATA
>JADYZI010000458.1 GCA_020853255.1 Acidobacteriota bacterium | reverse complement strand
GAGCTGGCCGTTTCATCGAACCTTCGCGACGTGCTGCGCGAAAGTTTTATGCTCGTGTTCTTTCTCGGAGCCGCATTCTATTTCAACTGGCGGCTGATGCTTGGGGCAATAATTATCGCGCCGATCATCGGTGTCCTTACAACAAAGTTCAGCAAAGGCCTTCGCCGTTTGGCAGAAGAATCGATCGAGGGAAATAAGCTGCTCTCGGACACGGCGCAGGAAACACTGACGAATCAAACGATCGTCAAGGCCTACTCGGCCGAAGCGCGGGAACGTACGCGTTTTGCCCGCGTTGCTGAGATCATCGCAAAAGCGAACCGGCGATCCGGCCGCCTTGCCGCAACTTCGCCGCCGACGATCGAGATAATCGGTACGATCTCGATCCTGATCCTTCTTTACTTCGGCCTTCGCGCTATCAACAGCGCCCAGATGGACGCGGCACAGTTCTTTGGTTTTCTGTACTTTCTGTTTCGCAGCTACGATCCGCTCAGGCGTATTTCTCGTCAGCACAACGAAATATCAAAGGCTTTTGCGGCGGCAAAGGACGTTTGGAATATACTCGACGAATCCGAGGTACTGCCTGAAAAAGCTGATGCGGCCGCGATCCGGACACTTTCTTCATCAATTGAATTGAAGGATGTTTCGTTCAAATATGAGAACGATACGACTAAGACGATAGTCGATGGCGTCAGCCTAACGATACCAAAAGGTTCAATGATCGCGCTTGTCGGCGAAAGCGGCGGCGGCAAATCGTCACTGATAAAGCTGGTCCAGCGTCTATATGACCCGACAGGCGGCCAAATTCTCTGGGACAATATTGATCTTCGTGACATCAAACTCAGCAGCCTGAAAAAGCAGATCGCCCTTGTTACACAGGAGACGGTCCTTTTCAATGAATCGATCCGTTACAACATCTCATACGGAAACCCGGAGGCAGCCGATACGGATATCGAAGAGGCCGCGCGTATCGCTTTCGCCGACGAGTTTATAAGCGAACTGCCGCAGAAATACGATACCATCGTCGGCGAACGCGGTACTTTACTCTCCGGCGGCCAGCGGCAGCGGTTGGCGATCGCCCGGGCCGTGCTGGTCAATGCGCCCGTCTTGATACTGGACGAGGCAACATCGGCGCTCGATGCCGAATCAGAGCGGCTGGTGCAAAAGGCGTTGGCGAACCTGATGCGGAACAAGACCTCGATCGTGATCGCACATCGGCTGTCAACCGTTCGAAAGGCGGATATGATCGTCGTGATGGAGCGCGGCCGGATCATTCAAACGGGCACGCACGCTGAATTGATGGCAGAAGGTGGAAAGTATAAGCGGCTTTATGAGCTGCAATTTGCTGAAGAGGAAGAGTCAGGACCGGAAGCCTTAGCGACTGGCCTCATTCCTGCACGGTGACGAGTTCAAAATTTCGGAACCCGGTCGCTATCGCTCGCGGTTCTGACAAGAATATTATGAGATCAATGACTGGCTTCGGCCGTGGTTCGGCGTCAGGTGACGCGTTTTCGGTAACGGTCGAGCTTAAGACTGTTAACAATCGATTCCTCGACGTTGCGCTTAAACTTGGCCCCGACCTCCAGGCGATGGAGAACGTGATCAAGCGGACGATAACGGATCGCCTATCGCGCGGACGCGTCGAGGTAAATATACAATACGACCGGTCGGCTGAGATAAAATATGAACTCAATCGGCCGATGATATCCGGCTTCCTGGCCGCGATGAAGGAAATGCAGGAAGAGTTCAGCCTGGCCGGCGAACCAGACCTTAATGTTGTCGCACGTTTGCCCAATGTACTGACACCCAAAAAGGAAGAGATAGATCCAAGCTTTATCGTAGGCGTCGAAACCGCGCTTGTCGCCGCGCTCGACGATCTTGAAGAAATGCGCGGCAAGGAAGGATCAATGTTGAAAGACGAGCTTGAGGCGCGGCTCTGCGAGATCGAAAACCGCCTGCTGCCGATCATTGCCGAATCGGCAAGCGTCGGCGAAGAATATCAGCAGCGACTGACAAAACGCATCACCGAAATGCTCGCGAAAAGCAGCACGCAGATAGAACTTGATCAGGCGAGGCTCGCGCAGGAAATCGCGTACATCGCCGACCGATCTGATATTTCGGAAGAGATCGCCCGACTGACCACTCACATCCAGCATTTTCGCCAGATAATGAGCGAGGACAAGGAGGTCGGAAAACGCCTCGATTTTCTAACGCAGGAACTCAATCGAGAGGCAAACACGATCACGTCAAAGACAAACAATATGACCGTCAAGGAAAATGCGTTACAGATAAAAAGCGAGATCGAAAAGATCCGGGAGCAGGTCCAAAACGTAGAATAGGCAGAAACACGACCGGTAGGGAGTGTGCCCGATCGCCCTGAGAACGGTCGGTACGATGTCAGCCGATGGAAGCTAAACAATGAAAGGCAATCTGATCATCATCACATCACCATCCGGCGGCGGAAAAGGTACGCTGATCGCGGAACTGATGAAACGCGGCGTTGGCATCGGTTACTCCGTATCTTATACAACGCGGCCGATGCGACCGAATGAGATCGAAGGTAAGGATTACTCGTTCATCGGCGTTGAGGAATTCGAACGGCGAATGGCAAACGACGAGTTTCTTGAGTTCGCCACCGTCCACGGCAATTATTACGGTACGTCCCGAGTAAGGATCGAATCACTGATCGCCGAGGGCGTTGACGTCATCCTTGAGATCGATGTGCAGGGCGCCGCCGATGTGTTGAAAAAGCTGCCCGACGCGGTCAGCATTTTTATTCTTCCTCCATCGTTTCAGGAACTAGAGCAGCGGCTTCGTTCCCGCAAGACCGAGGATCCTGAGCAGCTCGCGATCCGGCTCCGGAATTCGTTCGAAGAGGTCCGTCGATACGACGAGTTCGAATTTGTGGTGATAAACGACAATATCGCCGACGCGGTCCGCCGGCTCGAGTCTATTATACTGGGCGAACGCCAGAGGAGGACTCGACAACTGGTACAAATTCGTGATATTCTAAGTAATTTCGAGGCATCGAAGAATATTCTTAGCTAGGAATAGAAAGGATCCCAACATAATATGGCAGCCGAAAAGAAACAAGAGATACACGAAGAGGTCGAACAGGAAGACGAGGGCGTTATTGATCCGCCTGAGATCGACTCAAAATATCGGATGATAATCCTCGCCGCGCAGCGGAGCAAACAGCTTCAGCGTGGTGCAAATTCACGCACGGACATTGACGTCCGCAAAAATAAACCGACACGCGTGGCGATGAAGGAGCTGGCCGAGCGGAAAGTTAATTTTGAGATCCTTGAGAATACCAAATAGCACAAGTTGAGTGGAAACAGTGAAGGCCGCCTCTCGTTGGCGGCCTTTTATGTTATTTGTTGATGCGCTTTCCTGCGTCGCTGATAGCGTCGCCAATCGACTCAACGGCATCTGAGACACCATGTTTGAACTTTCCCCACGATTCCTGTGTCTCGCCGGCCGCCCTATGTCTCTCACCTTCTGATTCCATGTCCCGGTCACCAGTGACCTCGCCGGCTTTACCCTTAACAGTGCCTTTCGTTTTTTCCCATTTTCCTTCGGCTTCGTCCCTATTGAAAATTGACATGTTCCCTCCGTGTTCGAAACGCGGAATGTACGGACATCGAACATTCCGGCTTGTCGAAATAGGAGAAATGCAATTCACATTCCTTTATAATCCGGCCCGCCGCCGCCTTCGGGCGTGACCCAGTTGATTATCTGGTACGGATCGGCAATGTCGCAGGTCTTGCAGTGGACGCAGTTTGAGAAATTCACCTTAAGCTCCTTGCGGTTCCGCTTTTCATTGAATTCCATCTCATACACGGCTGCGGGACAAAACCGTTGGCACGGATTGGCGTATTCTTCGGCACATCGCGTTGCACATATTTCGGTATCGAGAACATGAAGATGCGAAGGCTGGTCCTCATCATGTGCAACACCGGCGTGATATACATCAGTGATCTTGTCAAAGATCGACTCCTTATCAAATTTCAGATCGGCATATCGCGTCGGGTCGGAACGGCCGTTTCTGTCATTGATCTGCTGCATGCGTTCATAGCCCGGAATACCATGTTCCTTTGCCATAACGCCCCATGCAAGCCCGCCCGTTACAAACTGGAGTCCGGTATTGACGAGCGCCGACCATCGCCCTTTTTGAAACGCCGCATGGAAATTTCGTACCGGATGAAGTTCGTCGTATATCCAGCTCTGGCTTACCTTCGCCGCATAGTTCTTGAGCGTCTTGACCGTAAAATCCTGGTGTGAAAATGCCGTAATGATCACCTCCGCCGCAAGCATGCCGCTTTTCATCGCGGTATGGATGCCCTTGATACGCTGGCCGTTCAGAAAGGAACCGCTGTCGCCGACGATCAAAACGCCGTCCGCATACAATCTGGGCATTGTGTAATAGCCGCCGGTATTGATCGACTTAGCCCCGTATTTCAGCATCTTTCCGCCTTTTAGGATCTCAGCGATCTTCGGATGTGTCTTAAATTTCTGAAACTCTGCGTGTGGGTCTATCATCGGATCTTTGTAATCCAGCCCGGTCACATAGCCGATACTGATCACGTTGTTCTTCATTCCATAGATCCAACCGCCGCCGTATGTATCGGTATCGGACGGGAACCCAAGCGTGTGAACAACACGGCCTTCGGCAAAATTACCGGCTGGTATTTCCCAAAGCTCCTTGACACCAAGAGAATAGACTTGCTCTTCGCTTTCCTGCTTCAAACCAAGCCGTGCAGTAAGTTGCTTTGCCAGCGAACCGCGCGAGCCTTCGCCTAGTACTGTCACTTTCGCGAGCAGATCGACGCCCGGTTCAAAATTCCCTTTCGGCTTTCCGTCCTTGTCGATTCCCTTGTCGCCGGTCCTGACGCCGACAACGCGATCATTGTCATCGTACAGGACCTCGGCTGCGGGAAACTCGGGAAATATATTGATGCCCGCTTCTTCGCACTTTTCGCCAAGCCATTCACACATTTTGCTCAGGGAGATAATGTACTTGCCCTTATTCTTAAGCGGCGGCGGCGTGATCGGGGCCTCGATGGCTTTTTTATCGGTCATATACCAAGCCGCGTCCTCGGTCACGACGGTGTCCACCGGACAGCCCTGCTCGAGAAAATCAGGCATCAATTCACGGATCGCGATCGGGTCCATAACCGCTCCGGACAAAATATGCGCCCCGACATATGGCCCCTTCTCGACGATACCGATCTCAATGTCCCCAACCTTTTGCCCGGGCCGGGCACCTCGTTCGACCAGTTCATCGTGCTCGGCAATGCTCTTCTTCAAATGCAAAGCCGCCGCCAAATTCGCCGGCCCAGCCCCGACAAACACCACGTCCATCTCGATCTGTTCGCGTTCGATCATATGATTTAGGGTCAAAGTATATCAGTATTCTAGGGGAAACTCGACCAAACTGATCTTGTCAGACATTCTCCTAATTGTTTGATAAAATTTAAGGAATTGAGGAATCAGACAGAAAATGATCGTGGATCGATCTCAAGGCTGCCGAACGGATGATTTTGACGAGCGGATAACAGGGCTGACGGGTTTATCGAAAGCGCGACGGATCACCTATGCGCCCAACGCCGTCGCCATGTTCGGCCCCCGGGCGGGCACGGGACCAGAGATTTATTTCATCGACTATTTCTTTCTCCGCGATGTTGGGATTCTTTAACCTTAAATACGCTATAAAATGCTGCTCGACCGAGCGATTAAGGAGCGAGATCTGTTTCAGCGTTTTTTCGAAGCTCTTCATTTGTCGCAATTTTAACATGTCGGCAATTCTGCAAGCGGCCCTTCGGGAAGATTTCAGCGCATGACGGTCATTCCTCGAACTGCTTCTTCAGACTCTCCATGTACGGTGCTCTTGCCACGCCTTTTTCGGTGATTATTGCCGTCACCAGATCGTTCGGGGTAACGTCGAAGGCATAGTTTGAAACACCGACTCCGTCGGGAGCAAGTTGGTTGTCTTTGACGTGCGTGACCTCGGCCCGGTCGCGTTCTTCGATCGGGATGTCGTCGCCGGTCGGGCAGTTCAGATCGACCGTTGAAAGCGGTGCGGCAACATAGAATGGAATTCCATGACGCTGTGCTAAAACGGCGACCATATACGTTCCGATCTTATTGGCGACATCGCCATTCGCAGCAATCCGGTCGCTGCCGACGACGACCGCATGAACGCCGCCTTTTTTCATTATGTGGCCGCTCATGTTGTCGGTGATAAGCGTGACGGGAATGTCATCTTCCATCAGTTCCCATGCGGTCAGACGCGCACCTTGCAGATAGGGCCGAGTTTCGTCGGCAATGACCGAGACGGATTTACCTTGATCGACGGCGCCGCGTATCACGCCCAACGCAGTTCCCCAGACGCCGCCCGTCGCAAGCGCACCGGCGTTGCAGTGTGTGAGTATCGTTGAATTGTCCTGCAATAATTCGCCGCCAAATTTTGCTATCAGTCGTTGGGATTCAATATCTTCGTCGTGGATCCCTTTTGCTTCATCGAGCAGGACCTGTTTTATTTCGCTGACAGACTTTCCTTCTGCCAGGGCCTGCTCGAATACCCGCTTCATTCGGTCGATCGCCCAGAAAAGATTCACCGCGGTAGGGCGGGTTTTTCCGAGCACGTCTGAGGCATATTCGATCTCGTCCTTTAGATCGTCCGCATTCGTACCGACAAACGTCCTGGCCGCAAGGGCAACACCATACGCCGCCGAGACGCCGATCGCGGGTGCCCCGCGAACGACCATGTCCTTGATGCCGGCCGCGACCTCGTCGTAAGTTCTAAGAGTCAGCCATTTCTCTTCGGTAGGCAGCAGCCGCTGGTCCAGCATCAGCACGCCTTCATTCGACCATTTAACAGGAATAATATTTAGTTTCATTGTTATTTCGCACGACAGGCCGACGGCCCGATCTAATGGAATCTTACGGAATTCACAGCCGCCGAACAAATAACCTGAAACTTTTTACCGCCGTTTTCGCGTTTAGGTCAGTATGTTTGATCTCGAACACGGCCTTGACCAACTTCATTCATCGGTGACATCGCGTTGGTATTTTCGCCTTTTCACAATTTTTGTTCGATGCCTTCTTGCGATCGGGTTTATTCCGCCAAGCATCCCTAAGATAATGCATCGGCCGTTTACGATCCTCCCCGACACCAACCCGGTCGGGGCCTATTTTCATGCGCTCTACAATACCGGCTTCTACTACGAATTCATTGGCTGGTCGCAGTTGACCGCTGCTTTGCTTCTTTTGATACCGCGCACATCGCACATCGGAGCGTTTCTTTTTCTACCGATAATCGCGAATATCGCTGTTCTAACTTGTTCGGTCGGATTCGCGGGGACATGGCTCGTGACCATCCTTATGGCATTGGCCGCTCTGTGGCTGACGGCGTGGGAATACGACAGATTCAAGCCGTTGATCTTCAGTGACAGGACCGGCCGGGCCAAGGGATCGCTTATACAATTCGTTTGGCTGCCCTTACTTTTCGCAGCGGGCGGTGGAGGGATCGGTTTTCTCTGGTGGCTCATTCGGCTTGGAAATTTTTCCAACTATGCCTATGTTGGGGCCATGCTCGTGCTCGGCGGCCTGATCTTCGGCGCCGTCGTTGCTCTGCATTACCGTTTTATGCCGGTCGGCCGACTTAGGGAACAACGCGAGATACTGTAAACTTTTCTCGTGATCGAATCTTTTCTCGACGGACGGCTAATCGTAAAAATCGGCGATATCACGGACGAAAAGGTCGACGCCATCGTAAACGCCGCGAACTCGACCTTGATGGGCGGCGGCGGTGTTGACGGCGCGATACATCGACGCGGCGGACCGGCAATACAGGAAGCATGCCGGAAGATACGGCAGGCCGAATATCCCGACGGCCTTCCGACCGGGCAGGCGGTCATGACAACCGGGGGCGATCTGCCGGCTCAGTATGTGATCCACACGGTCGGCCCGATCTATGGCCGGAACAACGGCGGCGACGCGGACCTTCTGGCGGCGTGTTACACGAACTCGATCAGGCTTGCTGCGGAGCATGGCCTTGCAACTATCTCGTTCCCGTCGATCTCAACCGGCGCATTTGACTATCCAAGGCACGAGGCCGCACCCGTTGCGGCAGAGGCTGTCAGGGCTGCCCTTCTCACCGACGACACTAACATCATCGTCAATTTTATCTTCTTTTATCCGTCGGATGCACGAGCTTTCACTCGTCATTCCGGCCTATAAAAACTCGCCCGCAATGCGTTTGAATTTGATAGCGGTCCATAATTCGTTCTATCGTTCCTTGATACTTTGCCGCGAATGAAGCAAAGTATTTTGTCGTTTATGAAGGAGTTTGACCAAAAAGAACTGAGCGAGTTTGAATCGATCGAAAGCGGCTCAACGGTACCGGTACCGCATGCCGCCCCACCCGCAAGCCAACGGCTTATCGAACCGCTTGCCGCGCTAAATGATCTGTCAATGAACTTTTACTGGTCGTGGCACCCGGAAGGTTCAGAACTGTTTCGCGAACTGGACCCGTCGCTTTGGGAAAAGTACGAG
>JADYZI010000457.1 GCA_020853255.1 Acidobacteriota bacterium | reverse complement strand
TTTTTGCCGCCGAAAGCGCCGGTTTTCTCGACAGGCTCACGGAATCGTTCGGCGCTGGGTTTGAAGTTGCGTTAAACTTTATTCTCGGCCTTGTGACGTTCCTGGTAGGATCTCTTCCGTTCGCACTCGTATTCGGCCTGCCGGGCTATTTTGTTGGACGCTCGATCCTTCGCCGAAGAAACCGTCCAATGTCGGTCGCCGAGATCGCGAAGGATGAGATAGGGGCTGAATAGTTTATGGAAAGGGTTTTTCAGATCACGGCCCTAGGCCTTGCTGCGATCGCGGCCTACTTTTTATGGAGCGGCAACAACGACGACGCATTCATTGCCGCTGTCCTTGGCTGCCTTTCTTTCTTTTTGAGCATCAGGGCCCAAGTGAAGGAACGAAATCGTTTGCGCTCGGCTGAAACCCAAGCGGAAGCTGGTGAAGATTCAGGGGGACCGCCTCAATAACGCTTCGGCCAGGCTCTTTCAATCTCTAAATATTTGAGACGATATCTTAAAAAGCTGATAAAACCCGATCAGAGCACCGACAACTATACCGGCCACCATTCCCCAAGGCGATGAGCCGAAGAGAAGATCGGCCCCCCAGCCGAGTATCATCAAAAATGCGACCGAGACAACAAACACAAGGCCGATGGACCAGGCTAGGCCGAACCGCCGGGCTGTTTCAGCGGAAGATGTTCGCGGAGCCGAGGAGAGAATGAACGGCTCGTCCGCGGAACTTTGAGTTTCATCGACCGAATCAAACAGGCCGATCACGGCTGACGGCTTCCTGCTGCTTTCCCCGCTCTCTGGCTGTGATCCTTCTTTGTTATCGTCGCCGAGGAGATTTTTGATCATCAGATCCTCCCGAGAAATGCCAATTATGGCTTATTTGCGACTTTCGTGTCGATATCCGCTCCAAGAAGGCTAAACAGTTTGTCCTGAATTTCCGGATTTGTTGCCAGCTTATTATGCGATTCGCATCGGAAGAATTCTTCCACAACCGGCAACGCCGTTTTTCTCCCTGAAGTGGTGAAGCTTTCGCCGGCCAGCGACCGCTTTGTCACAACACTGTCGCCGAGAGCAAAAAGGACCCGCCTCAGTTGATCTTCGGTCACCTTTTCGCCATTTGCCCTCGTATAACTGTCCGGCTTAAATTGTGTTTCCCACCGGGCGTCATCCTTGTCTCGCCGCAATAGTATCGCATTTGAGGTGTCCTTACAGTCCGCTCCGATTATATAAAGCGCAACCGGCACCCTTTTGCTCGTGTTGGCGTCCAGTGCGGCTTGGAACCGTTTTGCACGAAGCAGGACGGCACGGAAATATGCTTTTGCATCCGCCTGCTCTGCGGGCGTGAATTTATCCGCAAAACCTTTGTCGAGCCACGCGGCCCAACCGTACTTTTCCCACATTTCGGGATCGTATATGTCGATCGTTAGCGGCTTAAGGTCTGCGTCATACGCCAAAAAACTGCCTTCGTGCGGAAGCAGTTGATAGATCGACGGGATTGAAAATGTGTCGAACCGGTTTATATTCCGCACAAACGGAATATTCAAACCGCCGCCGATATATGAAAACCCGTTCAACAGCGAGTCCAGTGCGGCAACCGAGCCCTCGTTCGGCGTCCCGAGCAGAAATATCTTCTCAAAATTGCGGGCGCCGGCCCAGGTCGGTCGTGGGCTGGCGGGAATATCCGAATCGCCGTACATCGCCGCGTATCGGGCGATAAGGCCGCCCATCGAATGGGCAACGACATTGAATTTCATCCGCGGCTTTCCAAGCCGGCGTTTCAGCGTTTCGATCCGCTGGATAAGGAGCCGTGCGGTATCAACATTGTCTAGCCGCCAATCGTATGGAAAAACATAGAACGTGTCCAGCTCATCGCCCGGCTCGGCCGCATCCCATTTAACCTCGCGATAACCACGCTCGCCGAGCGCTGCCGTAAGGCGTTCGTAAACCTCGGTCTCGGGCAGGAACTTGAAGAACTGAATGCTCCGGATGATATCCTTCGTGACAAGATCATCGCGGTTTTGCGAAAGGATCGGCGAGATCGGCAGTCGAATGTCGTCATCCGCCGCCCGGCGCACCTTGAACCAAACTTCTGCGCCCGTCTTCGAATTGACCAGATTCGAGCCGGTCAGGCCCGGAATGATGATCACGGGTGTCTTTCCTGTGACGGCCGGCACCGACTTTAGCGTCGTCTGGCTCGCGGCCGCAAGGGCCGCCGAGAGCAGAAGAAAGCACAATATCAGCCCGTTGTTCGTTCGAAAAGTATGCATATGTCCTTTTGATGCACGTTTTCCGCACACCGGCCATGCCAAATGCCGACATCTGAGATTAGCACCTTACCCAATCCGGCACTTAAACCGGCCGCCGATCAATTACCCCTCGATCGCGCCGCAATTCAGTTCGGTCCGACGCGATCATTGTGTATTCCGTTCCCCGCCAAATGATCGTGGCGGAAAAAAGTGCGGCAATACAATTAACCAAAAATATAAACGGTGTGAACAAGGTAAGGACCATTTGACAGACAAATTGCCGCTCGGCTGCGGCCGAAGGGAGAACAAGTCGTATTGTCCGCAGCCGCAGCCATACCTTGCCAATGCTCAGGGCCGCAACACAGATCAGTGTCAACAATCCTGACATCCAAGAAAGTGTACCGTAGGAAGAAAACACGACGATCAATATCGACGCGGCCATCACTCCGTTGAACAGCCCTGCGCCAAAAAATGACTTGAGCCACAGATCGCGGGCATAAACCCGCGTTATCTTCATCTGACGGTTCGTAAACTCAAAAAGGCCGGTGAAGGAGCACGTGCCCCACGACGGGACGACCGCTTTCGGAACAAAGCAGATCGGAAGGCCCGCCTCTTTCAGTATCCGCGTTACAACAAAATCGTCGGATAGCGTGCCCCGCCACTTTGCTCTTATATCGAGCCGATCAAAGATCTCGCGGCGGATCGCGGTCGAACCGCCCCAGCAGAAATTTGCACCCGTATCCGGCCCAAGCACCGAGGCAATAGAAGCGTTCCATGCCGAACGAAGTTCGGTCGCGAGATCCGTCTTTTCGGCGACAAACCAGCGATATCCGGTTGCTGCCCCGACCATCGTATCCTCGACGGCGGCGACAAGCGAACGAAGCCAATCATCGGAAGGGCGAACGTCCGAGTCAACAAAAACCAGTATCTCGGCGTGCTCATCAACGTGCAGCACCGCTTCACGCAAATTTTCGACCTTCTGGCCTGACCCAACGGCCAATGGAGCAACGATCGCTTTTGTGCTCACCGCTCCTTCGAGAGACACATCTTCTATCGCTCCCATTGCCCGATCACTAGCGTCGTCGACCACAAAGACTACCTCGTATGCAGGATAGTTTTGCGCCATCACAGCTTCGAGATTTTCCCTCAGGCCTTCGTCAAGTCCTTTGCAGGGAACGATCACCGACGCAAAAGGAGTGCGGCCGCCCGCCGGCTTTGCGAGTTCCTGTTTGAAATATTTCAAATACTCCAACCCGCCCTGAAACGACTTGATGCTGAAATAAACGAGCAATGCCGCAAATGGAAGGTAGATGAATATCATCTCGATTCAAGAATTCCGCCAAGCATCTCCACCGTCCTGGCTGTCGCGCCGCGGTTTGCGTTCATCACCGCGCCCGCATTCTGTCCCAGTGTGCGGCGTTCAGCTTCGTTTTCGAGCAAATCCGAGATCGTGAGAAATAGTTCATCCACGATCTGTTCGCCTGTCTTGTCGGGCAATTGGACCAAAGCGTTATTGTCGAGGAATGTGCGGACTGCGGCATCGAAATTATGTGTGTGATGCCCGGTAATTATCGCCTTCCCCGCTGCGGCCGGTTCAAGAATGCTCTGGCCGCCGTGCGGTATCAGCGAACCGCCGACAAAGACGATCTCGGCCAGCGGATATACGGCACGGAGTTCACCGATCGAATCGAGAATGATGATGTCTGCATCCTGGTCTTCGGCGGATCCGGGTTCAGTACGGCGCTTGAATGAATATCGGGGCCATTCGCACGCCGGATCACGGCGGAAATCGCTGACAAGTTTTTCCACCGCGGCAAAGCGTTCCGGGTGGCGGGGAGCGATCAACAGGCGAGGCTTAGTTCGGCCCTCTCCTGCCGCCACGGAGCAGAAAGCTTCCAAAACCCAGCGTTCTTCAGGTTCGTGCGTGCTCGCGGCAACGATCAAAGGCCGCGAACGCGCATTTTCACCGGTCAAATTTGAGATCTGAAATCGCGTATCCAGCGCTTCGGTCACGGCACGGTCCGCGTCATTCAGTTCCAGGTCGAATTTCAGATTTCCCGTCACGACAATACGGGCCCGGTCCAGGCCAAGTGAAACGATCCGCTCGGCGTCGCGGTCGCCCTGCATAAGAGCAAGGTCAATGCCGTTGAGAACATTTTTTATGATCGGGCCGATCAATGAATAGCGGCGGGCGGACCTATCGGACAGCCGTCCGTTTACGATAACCACGCTTGCTCCGGCTCGCTTCGATTCGTTGATCAGCCGCGGCCAGATCTCGGTTTCCATCAGAAGAATAACGGACGGCCTGTAATGCAAAAGCGCTTTGCGGACGCTGAATTTCCAATCGAACGGAAAGTAAAAGACTGCGGCGGCCTTTCCGACAAAGGCTTGTGCGGCAAGGTCCTGTCCTGTCTTTGTAGTGGTCGAAATGACCAGCCGATGGCGCGGAAATTTAGCTAGTAAAGCGTCAACCAGCGGACGTGCCGCATTTGCCTCACCTACTGAAACGCAATGCAGCCAGATGACCGGACGCCCGTCATGTTCAAATGCAGGATAGTTGCCAAGGCGTTCCCTGAACCCGGCGGCATATTTGTTGCGCCGGAGCAGAAACAGCGGCATCATCAGCGCGAAGGCAACGGAAAGAACAATGGAATAAACGTACAACATTGCAGAAACACGACCGCTAGGGAGTGTGCCCCGCAGCGAGCCACAAGCTTCAAGTTCCCTGAACTCGGGGCTATATATCCGGCACACTCCCTGCCGGTCGTGTCTCCGCTTTATTTCACGCGTTCCATGTACCGGGCCTCGGCCGGGTTTACACGGATCTTCTCACCTTCCTGAATGAAGGGCGGAACATAGAGCGTTACACCATTCTCAAGCGTTGCCGGTTTGTTTGAATTGGAAGCGGTCGCACCTTTCAACTGCGGTTCGGTCGTCGTCACCGTAAGCTCCATCGACGACGGCAGTGCAACGCCGATCGGCGTGCCGTTGTAGAATTCGACCTCGATCTTAAGGCCCGGCATCAGCCATTGCGCCGCATCGCCGAGTTCTTCTTCGGTAAGCGCAACCTGTTCGTAATTCTCGCTGTTCATAAAATGATGGTGCGTACCGTCCGAATACAGATACTCCATCTTGTGCTGCTCGAGCGTTATCTTTTCGAGAGTATCGTTCGAGCGGAAGCGGTACTCGAACGAGTTACCCGTAAGCAGGTTCCGCAACCGGGCCTGTACCATCGCACGCAGGTTGCCGGGCGTGTGGTGGTGAAATTCCATTACCTTTACAGGTGAACCTTCATGCAGGATAACCATCCCTTTTCTTATATCGTTTGCCGAAATTGCCATGTAAAATTAAGTTCGATCTCCGTTTGTTT
>JADYZI010000456.1 GCA_020853255.1 Acidobacteriota bacterium | reverse complement strand
GACAGAACGGTAAACAGCCGTCATTCAAAGATATTGCCACCGAAATGGGCTATAGCTCGATGCGATCCGTACAGCTACTTTTGAAGCGTCTCGTCAAGGCGAAAAGAATCACTTATGAAGACCGCATAATGGATCTCGTCGATAAGGCGACCCCGATCGTCAACGACCGCACTATAGACATCCCCATCCTTGCCGACGTGCCGTGTGGTCCGTTTGAGGAAGCTATCGAAACCCGCAAAGGTTCGATACCGGTCTCAAGTGACGTCGCAAGACCGGGCCATAATTACTACATCCTTGAGGCCAAAGGAAATTCAATGAATGCAGCGGGAATCTCCTCCGGCGATCTTATGCTCATTCGTCAGCAACCGACCGCCGACAATAACGAGATCGTCGTCGCTTTAGTAAACGGAGCATCCACGGTGAAACGCTTTAAACGGCACCAAGATTATGTCGTCTTGACACCGGATTCATATGAGCCAGAGCACCAGCCAATGATCTTCTACGAAGACTTTGCAATACAGGGCCGGGTGCTGATGTGGTTTCCCAATCCCGACAAGAACAAGGAGGGGAAAGAAACAATACGACATTAAAGGGACCCAACAACGTTGCACTTCTCGCGATCATAGCCGCGAACCTCGCGCTCTATTTTGTACTCCTCTACGGCGATGCCTTCCGTTCGTTAAAATTCGACGAGGTCTTTCCTCACTGGCCGATATTGCTGCCGTCAACGACCCTCGTCGTCGCCATTGCAATCCTCAACGCAATTCTCACAGCGGATGCTAAAGCTAAATTCGTGTTCCTCCGTCGGACCGACCCGCTTCCCGGAAGCCGTGCCTTCTCGCATTTTGCAAAGACCGACAGCCGTATCAATATCGACAAACTAAGGGAAAAGCTCGGCTCATTTCCGAAGGCCCCACATCGTCAAAATGCCGTTTGGTACTCGCTCTACAAAGGCATGGAGGACGACCCTTCTATCCGTCATCTGCACAAGTACTACCTCCTTTTTAGGGATTATGCCGTGTTTGCGGTCCTGCTGGCGGTCGTACTCGGTGCATTAAGTTTCAAACAGTTTTCGTCTCTCACTATGGCCCTAAGTTACGCGGGCTTTTTAATCGTTCAGGTTGTGTTAGTTGTCCGAGCCGCTCGCGTCTACGCATCTCGCTTCGTCACAACGGTACTCGCCCGAAAGAGTGCTGAGCCCTGATTTTATTGGCTTCGGCATCAGTGAATGCGCTTACACGCAAAGGAAAAATATTAACTATGTCACAAGTTCAAATGGTCTTTTGGGACGTTCAGCACGGCCACGCAACTTATATTCGCACACCGAACGATCGACACATCGTGATCGATCTGGGCACAGGCGACTATTCCGGACGGGACGAGACGTTTAGCCCGTTAACGCATCTTCGAACACGTTACAACGTCAGTCGGCTGGACTATGTGGTGATTACACATCCTCATCGCGACCACATCGACGACATTTTGAATTTCGATATGATGTCTCCGAAAGTTTTACATCGCCCTAAGAGCATACCCAACTCAAAACTGATGGAGAACGTGCGACAGCAGGACTACGCGAAGTTCGCAAAGTATTGCGAGATCAATGACCGTTACGTGTGGCCTATTGAGGAGGGCTCGTTGAACGACACCAACGTACCCCATCATTGGGGCGGCGTAAATATCCGGTTCTTTCAACCGCCCGATAACGAAGCGACGAACATAAACGATCACAGTATCGTGACGGTCATCGACTTCGAGGGTTACAAAGCCATCATTCCCGGTGACAACGAGAAAGCATCGCTGGAACAGCTGATGCAGAATCCAAACTTTATTGAGGCTGTGAAGGATGCCGATGTGCTTTTGGCCCCACATCATGGCCGTGACTCGGGGTATCTGGCGGCGTTCGTTCGACTCGTCAACCCTCGTATCAGCATCGTCTCCGATGGCAGGTTCTGCGAAACTAGCGCTAACCAGTGCTATTCGGCGATGAGTCGCGGGACGACGGTTCATACCGGAACGTATTCCGAGGGGCGAAAATGCCTGACGACGAATTCGGACGGCGAAATCTATGTCAATTTTGGCCGAGATCAGTATAACGACCGTTTTCTACATATAAAGAAGGCGGAAGCGGCGAGGGCCCAGTCCTCTTACTAATAAAATTATGTCTGACCATAGCATTACCGATCTGTCGGCAAACATAAGGGACACAGCGCCGAGGGCTACAGCGAAAGACGTCGTTCACACGGCGGTCAAGGCCGCCCTTGCTTCCATTCCCGACTACGGAGGAGCCGCCTCCGAAATATTTTCGATGATTATCACTCCTCCCTTGTCAAAGAGAAAGGACGAATGGATCGAGTCGATAGTGGAAGGTTTGAAGAACTTGGAGAAGACGGTCGAGGGCTTTTCAGTTGAAAATCTAAAGGACGATGAAAGCTTTATTACCACCGTCGCCCACGCGTCTCAAATTGCGGTTCTAAATCACAAGCAGGAAAAGTTAAAGGCACTGAGAAACGCTGTTCTCAACACTGCCCTACAAAATGCTCCGGACGATGATCTACAAGTTATCTTCCTCGGTTATATCGACACATTCACTGAGTGGCACCTTAGAATTCTGAAATTTCTCGATGATCCGCAGGACTGGTTCCATGAAAATGGCAAAGGCGTTCCTAATATTCACACAGGAGCGACGTCCACAGTTTTAGAAGCTGCCTTTGAAGACCTGAAAGGCAAGAAGGATTTCTATGGTCTGCTTGTTAAGGATCTGAACGCCAAAGGCCTTCTAATAGTCGATTCGCTGCATACAATGATGTCAGCGAGCGGAGTCATGGCACAAAGAACGACAGCCTACGGTCAGGAATTCATCGAATTCATTTCCGATCCAAATTGAAAAGAGAATAAACGGGTCATGTACCCGATATTGAACAGGAGGAACTTGATGGCTAGATGCACAGCACCAGTACAGGGCCATCGCACAGCGAGCGGGGCAGCGGCCTGCCCTGCATGTGGTGGCCGTTACAGAGGCTACTCCGGCGGCTACACTTCGTATTCATCCCCGTCCTATTACCCGTCGGGGAGCAGTGGGGGCTTCCGGAGCAGCGGCGGCCGGTCCAGCAGCAGAGCAAGGCCACGCTGGTCACCATCCGGTTCGTCCGTGATCTACACGCCTATCGAGGTGCTGGCACTCACGCCGATACGCAACAGCGTCGAGAACCTAGCGAAGCTACCTGACCTTAGAGACGTCTTCCTTTGCCACGCGTGGGACGACCGGCAGGGCGCGGCCAAGGAGCTGCACGATCTGCTGGAGTCACGTGGTGTCTCGGTCTGGTTCAGTGAGAAGGATGTTGGCCTCGGCGTGCCTTTGCTCCGTGCCATCGACAAAGGCTTGGCGAACTCGCGAGTCGGGATCGTGCTGGTGACCCCCGCGCTGCTGCGCCGCCTCCCAGCAGAGGGCATCGCCGACAAAGAACTTTCCGCACTCCTCGCGCGTGAACGGCTCGTTCCCATTGTGCACGAGACGACGTATGAAGCTCTCCGCGAAGTCAGCCCTTTGCTCGGCTCGCGAAGCGGTCTCAACACCGCAGAAGATACGATGGAAAATGTCGCGACCAAGCTCGCCGAGCTGGTCGCCCTGTAGCTAAATTGCGCATACAGGTTGTTGACACCTAGGCCGACACCTCGCGGAGCGTGTCTTGGTCCGGCTCATCGAATCGGGAGATCGCCTACAACTCGCCAAGGTCGTCACGTATTCGTCCAGCACTTTGGAACTCCATTATTACCAAGGAAGACCTACTACCCTCAAAAAACAGGCTGCAGATAGTTCATAGGAAGACGGAAAAGGTCAGGAATGATAGTTACCGGATACAAGAGGGTCTCAAAGAAACGCCCATGCTGTATCTGCGGGAAGCCGGATTGGTGCAGTACGACCGCAACGGAAACTATATCCTTCTGCGCCCGGTCCACTCTGAACGCCGATCGCGTCAGCCGATACGGTTGGGGGGTCTACTATCACGGATCTCGATACGGTTTCGATTTCAACTTCGACTCAATCCGAGCCCTGAAGCACTTTCCGAATCGGAAGAAGACAGCGGTTTCAAAAAACCTGGCCCCGCCCGGTGTCCGAGATAGGGTCTATCGCAGGCTGATTGAGTTATCGCCCGCATCGTCCAACCACGCGATCGCGAACGGGCGAGGTGGTTTAGTCGAACGAGGGATACAGGACCTCTTTCAGTACGGAAACCTCCCGAGACTCGTTAATGAGCGGGGTGCACTGACCAAACGGCTTGTCGAAGCATTGGCAAAGGAAGGCATTCGATCGTTTCAAGGAATACCGGGATTCTGGAGAGATTCAAGCGGCTCGCTGCGGCTATGGAGCGAGCTTGATTCGTTCGATGATCTGATGCTGATCCCGTTCGTCGGGCCTGACGGTCTTATACGAGCTTGCCAGGTTCGGTTCATGCGGTATAAGCCCAACAAATCGGGGCGTTACGTCTGGCTATCGTCGTTGAAGGAAAAAAACGGATGCGGACCGGGTGCTCCCTTGCATCACGCCAATCCCGGTTCACCATCAGCCAAATCGGTTCTCGTGACTGAAGGCGCATTAAAGGCCGCAACCGCTCAAAGGCTTTTACCGGACAGATATGTGGTTGGAAACAGCGGCGTTGCTACATCACATCGAGAGATCATCGAAACCGCTCGGGGAAATGCTCTTGAGATCGCTTTCGACAACGACAGTTTTACCAATCCGCACGTCGCCCGTGCGCTCGCCGCCTTACTGCGTTCTCGGTCAGCCGATCAAAGGTCATTCGCCTACGACCATGCGGTAACGATCCTGTCTTGGGACAGACGCGTGAAAGGGCTGGACGAGGCCTTACTTTCGAGCCTTAAACTGAGTTCGTTGACCGTTGCGGAATGGGTAAAAGGGCTTACACCGGAATGTCGGGAGCAGGCGAACCGACAACTGTCTCCCGCGTAGGCAGTAAACAAGCGGCTGGCAGAAAGTATGATGCGCCAGTCTGACAAACGATCGAGCATTTCTTTTGACCTGATCGAACGGATCGCCGCGATTATCGATTCGGGAAGAAGGCTAAACAATCGTGAGCTGCTGTCAATTTGTCGGGATCATGGGGTCGATGGCCTGGCGGCCGATCCGCACCTGTGTCATGAGATCGGCGAAACGGCGCTTAACTATCTGATAGCGACAAAGTACGGAAGATCACTATTGTGTTCGGACGATCCACGCAGAGCATGTGCAGAAATACTCAGACCGCTGCAGCAGTGTCTCCCTACCCAATCGTGGCGGAGCGCAACCCAGGTCACCTATCAGCAGTTTTCCACGCCGGCACCAATCGCATACTTTGCGGCATACCTGATGAATTTAAGCGGCCGCGACACGGTGCTTGAACCGTCCTGTGGCACGGGCAGTCTTGCCGTGTGGGCACGTGCGGCGGGAGCGACCGTCCTGACAAATGAGATAGATCCCCGGAGGCGGCAACTGGCCGGACTTATCGGTTTCGACCCGACCGGTCATGATGCCGAATTCATCGATGATTTCTTGCCGGAGAGCATTGTCCCGAATGTTGTTTTGATCAATCCACCATTTTCTTCAAGCGGTGGCCGAGTGAAGCGGAACGGGAATAAGTTTGGGTTTCGGCACGTCGAGTCCGCTCTTCGGCGTCTTGCAGCCGGCGGCCGGTTCGCGGTCATCCTCGGCGAAGGAGGATCGCCCGGAACCATTTCGGGGAAGCGGTTCTGGGATTCGGCCTCGCCAGCCATTCGAGTTACCAGATCCATCAGCCTTCCCGGCCGGGAATTTTACCGCAACGGAACAACGGTGGGCGTAACTTTGATCCTCGGTCGTAAATCTTCAGCCGATCAGCAGGAAGGCGATGCCCAGTGTAGCCTCGTGCCGCAGAGCTTCGACAGCGTCGAAGAAGCCTTCGAGACGATCGAATCCTAATAAACATGAATTACCAGCAACTTCACGAGGCCGTCAAAAACGGCTCGATCATCGGCGCCGTAGATACCAACGGCAAGAAAGATCGATTCTTTATTTCCGATGGCGGCAGCTTGTGCCGGTTCAAACCACGCAGCAGCCGACGCGGATACCCGGTGTACGAATCGGAACTCGCACGTTACTCGAAATTCGTACCTTCCAAGCCTCAACAGACCGGCGAAGGAAGACTCCGCAAAGAATACCGACTCATCGAAAAGTATAAGCGGATGGCCGGCGAGGCGAGCTTTTCGAATCCATTTATTCGCGACTGTCTTGCACTTCCGGGTTTCGGTGCGTGGAGAACTGATCTTGTCGAGCCGAATTCCTGGGAGAAGGATAAGGAACCGCGTCCGAAGACACTTTACGAACTGCACATAACAACCGGGACCAATATCGACGGTAAGGTGATCTCGCTGAACCGGATCGCTAAAAAGTATCCGCGTGATATCGAGCGCCTTCGCGAATCCATCCGTAACAGGACAGCCGGTACGTTCATAACGGGTCGCTGGGCGAAGTTCTCCGGATACGACATATCGATCGAAACCGATTTTGACACCGTAACCGGAGACTTTCGCGGCTTCTTGTCGCTGGAATACGCGGGCTGTGGCAACGGTTACTATTACCTGCTCATCAACGACGAAAACTTCATCGGGTACGACGTTGATTGAAGGGACCCCGAAAACTCAGGTAATTGCAGCAGGGCGCCAGTTCAACCTACTAATCACCGAGAAATGTTATCAAGTCACCAGCAATCGGCGCGTACAGTTGCGCCGTTTTCAGCGACAGCGGCGTCCACTGTGCCCGTGGAGACGAGCGAGCCTGATACTACGGATCAGATATTGGCGTACGCGCCTCGATTCATTGTTAGCGGAGCCGCACATCCCGGCGTCATAGTCGAACCGCCCGGCCTTGCGAACGTAGAACCGCCTCCGATTCACTACCGTCCTATCCTGCCGAAAGAGATATCCGAGACCGGAAAGCTCTCTGCTATGCAGTTCGAAAGAATCATTTACGCGGGTCAGGCTCACGGGCAGAGACTAGCCGACGGCTCACGTGCGGGAATAAGTATAGGGGATGGAACCGGAACGGGTAAGACGGCGACGCTTGCGGGGATAATCCTCGACAACTGGTTTCAGGGAAGACGGCGCTCCGTCTGGTTCTCGGTGAAGTCCGATCTGATCGAGGCCGTGTCGGATGAATTCCGAAGGCTTGGTCTGACTCCGCCGATAAAGCTCATAAACGACTATCCGACCGATGGCGAGATCGACATTGGCGACGGAATAGTTTTCTGCACATATCGTTCTCTGATCGCTCGCTCAAGATCGGGCAGTCGGCGAATTGACCAACTAATCCGATGGCTCGGAAGCGAAGGAGTAGTGATCTTCGACGAAGGCCATAAAGCAAAATACGCGTTTGCCGACGACCGAGGTAAATCAACCCAGACTGGTGCTGCGGTGCTTGAGATACAGGACCCGCAGAAATATCACGATTTTAGAGTTGTTTATTCATCGGCCACTTCCGCAGGCGAAGTACGGCATCTTGCATATATGTCTCGGCTTGGACTTTGGGGCGAGGGGACGAACTTTCCTTTGGGCTTCGAGCAGTTCGCGGAGGAGATCGAATCGGGCGGCGTCGGTGCGCTCGAAATGGTCTGTCGCGACTTGAAAGCGATGGGTCGATACCTTTGCGGGAACCTGAGCATGGGAACCGATCCGGAGTCCGGCCTCGCGGTAGAGTTCCGTGAGGTGACCCATTGGCTCGCCCCCGCCCAGCGCCGGATGTATGACAACATGGCCCAGGGCTGGCAGGAGGTCTTTCGGAATATTCACCGTGCCCTCGACCTCACCAATTCCGGGAAAGCGACGCGAGCCCAGGCGGTTAATCAGTTCTGGGCCGAACATCAGCGATGTTTTCGGAATCTAATAACGGCCTTCAAAGTTCCAACTCTGATCCGCGAGATCGAAGACGCTCTCGGACGACGGGAGTCAATCGTCGTTTCGATAACCGGAACCGGTGAGAGCCAGACAAAGAAACAGATCGAGCGGGCCGCTGACCAGGATGAGGCGATCGACAGTCTCGACTTCAGCCCGCGCGAAACTTTGACGCGGCTCGTGACCCAATGTTTTCCAACTGCCTGTTTTCAGGAACGCACCGATCCGTACAGCGGAACTATTGAATATATTCCCGTGCTTGACTCTAACGGGAATCAAGTCGAGAGCCGTGCAGCCTTGCAGCTAAGAGCCGAACTGCTTGATAAACTCTCGGTCCTCGAAGTGCCCGAACACCCGCTCGATCAACTCGTCAACTACTTCGGCGTCGAGAACGTAGCCGAGATGACGGGGAGAAAAAAGCGTCTCATCCGAACGACCTCCGGCACTCTCGAATATCGTCCCCGCCAGCTTCCGGGAGTTCCTTCGAAGCTCATCAACCTTCATGAGAAGAACGCATTCCAGAACGGCGACAAACGGATCGCGATCATGTCGGAAGTCGCATCAACCGGCGACAGCCTTCATGCCGGAAAACAGGTCGGGAACAAACAAAGGCGTCTCCACATCGCCGCCGAACTGAAGTGGTCGGCGGACAAGCAGATCCAGGACTTCGGGCGAACTCACCGGACGGGACAAGTCTTTCCGCCAGTTTATCTGCTCGTGTTTACAGAACTGGGAGGAGAAAAGCGGTTCTCGGCGACGATCGCCCGGAGGCTCGGGAACATGGGAGCCCTTACAAAGGGCGACAGAAAGGCAGAAAAAGCGGGCAATCTCGATAAATACAATCTTGAGTCCAAGGAAGGACGCTCGGCTTTGAATGTGGTGCTCTCAGGTATTATGCGCGGCACTGAAGTCCCGGGTCTCGACGACCCGAAGCAGGCGTTAAGAGACATGGGACTTGTGAAGAACACCGACAACGGCGAGGAAGTGCCGGAAAGCGAACGGACGAACATTCCTAGATTCCTGAATCGTTTGCTTTCGCTCGAAGTGGATAGGCAGAATGCCTTGTTCGATCACTTCTACGAGACGTTCCTCGAGACCCTCGAATATCTCAAACAGAAGGGAAAACTGGACGACGGCATGGAGGACCTGAAAGCGATGTCCGTCGAGATAGCCGAACCGCCGCAGGTTCTCCACTCTGACGCCCTCACCTCCGCGAAAACGGTCTATTACAAGCTCAACCTGAAAGTGGCCACGAAACCCGCAAGATACGTGGACTTATCCGAAGGTGGCGTTCATCAGTTCTTTCAGGATCGGCGTGCCGGATCGTTTGTCGCTGTTCGGCGAACCTTGTCGCATACCGATCCCGAAACCGGTGAGAGGTACCAGATGTTCTCGATCTCTAAGCCGGAAGGCCGGAATCTTTCATATATCCGCGAGAGTGAACTGAATCAGAAGTACAGAATCGTCCCTAAAACAAAGGCGGAAAAGTGGTGGCTCGAGGAAGAGGCCAGGATCCCTGCCTATGAGCATAAAACAATACATCTGCTCAGCGGGGCACTGCTCCCGATCTGGAAGTACCTGAAGACTCTCAGCAAGGATGCGCTCAATATCGTTCGAACGACGACGGACGACGGCACGAGGCTCGTCGGCGTTAAGATATCGGAGGAATGGCTCCGTGATCTTTTCCGCCACTTCGGGTTGCGATCAGACATTCCGGCAACAGCCCCCGAGGTCCTTCGCGTAGTCGATCTCGAAAACAACACTGTGCATCTCACCGGGGATATCCGGGTAAAAACGACGCGCTTTCAGGGACGCCCTCTCACTGAGATCTGCCCTTCCACGTTTGAGCAGATCCGCGAACTTCGCGGGATGGGGCTCGTCAATATCGTTCAGAACGGAAAGCAGCGGTTCTTCCTGCCCGAACTGTCGCCGCATATTTATCTCGAACCGGTCCTGGCT
>JADYZI010000455.1 GCA_020853255.1 Acidobacteriota bacterium | reverse complement strand
CGCTTCGATATGAGCGAATACGCCGAACCGCACACGGTCTCGCGTCTTATCGGTGCGCCGCCGGGTTATGTCGGCTTTGATCAGGGCGGACTGTTTACCGAAGCGATAATGCGGACGCCGCACGCCGTTCTCGTCCTTGACGAGATCGAGAAGGCACATCCGAATCTCTTCAACTTGCTTCTGCAGGTGATGGATTCCGCGACCTTGACCGACAACAACGGCAAGCGTGCAGACTTCCGCAACGTGATACTGATAATGACGACCAACGCCGGTGCGAGAGAGCTTTCATCGGGCGGCGTCGGCTTTCGGAATTCATCAGAGACAAAGGGAAGCGCCAAAGGCGCAATTGAGCGGACTTTCACGCCCGAATTTCGAAATCGCCTCGACGCCTGGATCGCCTTCAAGCCGCTCGATGTCGAGGTCATCAAGCTCGTCGTCGATAAGTTCATTCGCGAGCTGAACGGCCAATTGGCCGAGAAACGAGTCAACGTCGTCCTAAGCGACGAAGCCCGCGAATGGCTCGCAAAACACGGCTTCGATTCGCGTTACGGCGCACGCCCGATGTCGCGGCTCATCCACGATAAGATCAAGCAGCCGCTCGCAAACGAGATCCTCTTCGGTAAACTGGCGAATGGAGGAAGTGTCTTGGTTGAGGTTGGCGAGAATGAGTTGAGGCTCATCTGGAGCGAGACTCAAAAAATCGACATTGCTAGGTGAGTGAAGGTTTTAGATTGAGGCAGTCTGGAATGAAGCGCATTTGTCTTTTCCGAAACTCGTTGTTACTGAGGGTCATATTTTTTTTCGTAGCATTCGGTATTGGCTGCTCGAGCAAATGGCTTTGGTTGAGATATAGTGCGCCGGCCGGCATGGCTGAAAGTTTCACGACTCCGAAATTGGAAAAATCCAACGCTCAAGTAAATTTCAGGGAAGTAGTGTCCGGGAACACTCTTGGGCCCCAAATCGTTCAGTCGACAACTGTTGATTTTCCGGCGAACCGACAAGTTGTGGTTGAAGCTATCGAGGAGTGTGAAAAATTCCCGCAGGTGCGTTTTGTTAACGAAAATGGTGAGATGTTATACATCGGCAGTATCGAAGACAAAGAAAAATGGCTCATTCCAGCAAAAGATAGCGACCTTACACAACCTGAACTGCGATTTCAAGTTATTCACTCTGACGGATTCAAGAGCCCTCTGATAATGTCAGTCGCGGTGGCACATGGCGGCTCTGATGACGCTTTCTACCTTACCGTCTTTGGCGAAGTAGGTGGAAAGATTCGCCGGCTTAACGAAATACCGATATTTGCAAACATTCAGGGCGGCTATTATCTCGGATATCTGAACAAAGAGTTCGGTTACGGCTTGGCAGTTTGGAATTTTGACTGGAGTAGCGGTGCCCACTACGACGAGCACAACTACGAAATTGAACTCTACAGATTACAGAACGGTAAGTTGAAGCGAATTCTCAAAAAGCTCTCCAGGAAAGCGTACGATCCCGATCAAGGATTTCGTTCACTTCGAGAACTCGGAATAAAAGTAGAGGACCAAAGACACAACATACCTAGGATAAACGAGTTCGTTGATGTAGCTGAATGATAGTACCATTCGAAAGGTTGAACGAATAATCGACTGAGCCGGCGAGGACGGCCTGAGTTTTTGAACACATAGGATACTTATGGGCAAGAATCTTGTAACCGTAGTTGCCGCCGCTCTTGTCGTCGGAGCCGCCATTTGGCTTGGGTTTCATTTTTTTGCCGCTGACCGCACATCGGGTACTTCGGTCGCATCGCCGCAGAACGGCAACGCGACGCCGAACGTCGGCTCCGTAGCAGAGCCGGAATTAAATGCTGCGGATATTTCTGCGATCGAGCTTACGACCAGCTATCAGGGATATTTTGATGACATGGCGGAGTGCGGAAAAGCGGGGGCCTGTCAGATCCGTATAAGGGTTGACCGTGCATTGGCGGCCGAGCGTGTGCTCTCTATCGGAAAGGGCGACGAGGCAAAGGAGACCACGTCGAGGGCAAAGCTTTCGCCCGAACAGTTCGCAAGTCTTTCCGACGTGGTCGCGGCCAACGGCGCCGTCAAGCATTGGCCCGAAGGCATGGCGATGGCGGTGAGCAACAGTTCGGTTCGCATCGAGTACGGCGGGTCGAAATCGCGGACGGTCCCGAGCAATGTCGATGAAAGAGCAAGTGCCTATCTGCCGATGATCGAGGCTTTCAAGCAACTCGATCGCGAGCTGAATTGGTCGGTCTCAAAATAATCCGTTTATGCAGGAAACAGATGTGCTGATCATCGGCGCAGGGCCGACCGGCCTTGCTCTCGCAGTGCAGCTGATCAGATATGGCGTTGACTTTGTCATAGTTGACACGAAAGAGACGACGACGCCGTTCTCGCGGGCGATCGGCGTACAGGCTCGGACACTTGAGATCTACGACCAGATCGGGCTTGCGGATAAGCTCGTCTCGCTTGGACATAGCGCTGAAAAAGTAAAGTTCTTAAAGGATGGAGTGGTTCGCGGCGAAGCGGATCTGAGCGAGCTCGGCGTAGGACTTAGCCCATTCCCGTTCGTTCTGCTCGTCGAACAAGGCCTTCACGAAGAGCTTTTATACAAGTTCATCACAGACAACAAACAAGATGTGCTTTGGCAGCACGAGCTTCTCTCATTCACGGACGATGGCAGCGGCGTTGCCGCGAAGATCAAGGACTCCGGCGGCTCCGAGTTTACAGTTCAGGCAAAGTATCTTGTCGGATGTGATGGAGCGAAAAGCGGTGTGCGTCATTGGCTCGGACTGACATTCGAAGGCGACACGGTCGAGCGTTTGTTCTATGTCGCGGATGTCGAGCTCGAATGGCCGCACGGCCACGACGCACTCCAGATCAACCTGGGTGAGAATACGTTGACCGCATTCTTTCCGCTAAAGGGCGGGAACCGCTGGAGGATCGTCGGCACCTTTCCCGAAGGGCATTCAAAGGATGAGGCTGAGATACCGTATGAAGAGATCGATGCGCAGATCGAACTTGATATGGGCGTCAAGCTCGACATCAAGAAGGTCAACTGGTTCTCGGTCTATAACGTACACTCGCGGGCGGTGAACGCGTTCTCGCGGGGCAGATGTTTCGTCGCCGGAGACGCCGCACACATTCACACGCCCGCCGGTGCCCAGGGGATGAACACAGGCATTCAAGACGGCTACAACCTCGCGTGGAAACTTGCGCTCGTATTAGAAGGAAAAGCGGACGAAACACTCCTTGCGACCTACAACGAAGAGCGTCTTCGGAACGCGAAGAACCTGCTTTCGACCACCGACAGAATTTTTGAATTTGCGGCGAGCGACGAATGGCTGGTCTCGTTCGTGCGGAATAATGTTTTCCCGTATGTTTTCGGCGCTGCGCTGAGCTTTGACATCGTAAAGAGCAAGCTTTTTTCAATAGTTTCGCAGATCGGCATCAGCTATGCCGGCCAATCGCTGAGTTTGCAGTCAGGCGATTTTGCGGTCGCGGCTGGTGATCGGATGCCTTGGTTCACCATGGATGGAAAGAGCATTTACGAGAGCCTCAAAGAGCCGCAGTTCCACCTGCTCATATTCGGTGCGGAAGGCTTGACGTCCGCCGAGTTGGCCAATGTCGTGACTCACAAATTCGGAGCTGTATGCAGCACGGACCTCTTTCCTTTG
>JADYZI010000454.1 GCA_020853255.1 Acidobacteriota bacterium | reverse complement strand
GACCAAGCCCGCAGCTCGTAATTGACGGGCTCTGCGGACCAAAAACTATTGGGGCCATACGCGATTTCCAAAAAAAGCACTTCGGCTATGCCGGCTGCGACGGCCGGATAGATCCCGGCAAACAGACACTTAAAAAGCTCAACGAACTCCGCAATCGGAATGTATTCCCTACTATTCCGTTAAGCCTGAAAACAGACGGATTCCTGCTGGCCGGAATGCTGCAGCACGTGCCGCATATCCGGGCATGCGTCCATGCCGCAATGACAAATATTTCGCTCGCCATGAACGTGGTTGACAGTACACAGCCGGGAATGCTCGGAGCCTCACGCGAAAGCCGAATGCGGCTTTTGAACAAGCATTTCCGGACCGATAATTTCAAGGGGGCAAAGCGTCCTGTTCTTCAGAAGATGTATGACAATTACAGCTGTATGCTGAATGTCCTTGACCGCCCGGAAGCGTTCACGACCCTTGATACGACCAATGAAGGTGAAACGATCAGCACCGTGGCTTTTGCCAGGCTGGGCGGATTTCATGACAAGAACGATCTGACCGGCAAGATCGTTTTCCGCCGCGGCGTTCTGTTTGCCACCGGTATCCCGGATTTTGCGGCATTCATCTTTATTCACGAGCTGCGCCATTATGTAGCAAGGGATGGTGCGCAGGGCCACTTTGCCAAAGGATGGGTGACCGATCCGGGAATGCTGGCGCTGAAGGAAGATAAAACGGTATTGAACTGCGACACATTCGCGGGATTCGCATTGGAAGCAAAGAACGGCGACATGCAGCGGCCCCCGTGGGTAAAGTCAACCGTGTTTCGATGATCTGCAGGCAGGATGTTTAGCTGAGCAAGGTTGGTTGAATGTCCTCTTCGGGCACGAGACCTTCGGGCCGCCAAAGATAAACGTCCAGGGCACATTTGCCGCGGGCGTTAAATTCAACGCCCTCGGACGCAAGTATCTCCTGTTGCAGGTTGATCGGAATGGTCAACCGGCCCGTAGAACATTTTCCCTGGGCGTTTATGACCCGTTGCCACGGTACGTCGTCAGGCGAGCCATGCAGGACATAGCCAACGGTGCGTGCGGTGTAACCTTCGCCTAAAATACCGGCGATCTGGCCGTATGTCATAACGCGGCCCGGCGGTATCTGCCGGACGAGAGCATAGACGCGCTCGCGGTACTGTTTATCGGTAATGCCGTTCACTCGGTTGGACACAACGGAAAGGCCGCGATCGGTCAGATCTCTCTTAGGAACGTTCTCGCCGGCGACCCGTCGCCGCCGCCGCCTTCGTACTTAAGCGGCAGACATATCAGTTCGTAGTCGCCGGGCCCGATCTCGCGAAGGTCCGCTCCTTCAAGGATAACGATCTCCTTTTCAAGCAGCGCGACATGTACCGGGTGGCCCGGCGAGCCGCTTTTCTCGATCGAGAGATAATCGATGCCGACGAGAACGACGCCGCTGTCGGCGAGCAGTCGGGCCGTTTCGGGTATCAGGTATGTAAAATCTTTTCGAAACCCGCGTTCCGGTTCGTTCCAAAATGCCGAATTTCGGGTCTTGAAAAGAATACGTTCGACACCGGCGATATCGCCGACATGTTCGGGCGCGATCGCCATTACATCGTCGGACAATCCGACAACGCGGCACGGGCCAACGAGTTTTGCAGGGTCAAGTTCATGGACACGGCGGGCGCCGTCGATGAAATGGTTAGGTGCGTCAACATGCGTGCCCGAGTGAACGCCCATCGCGATCTGCGTAACATTTGCCGAACTCCCGGACGCTATGGACTTTGCGGCCGAGATCGACACGGCCGGATCGCCCGCGTAGATCGGCATTGTTTCGCTCAGGCCAATGGTTATATCGTAGATCTTCATTTTACTGCCTCAAATTCGGTCTTTGTATCGCCAAGCCGTTTTGCCAGAAGCGGCTTTCCTGCTACCGCCCATCGGGGTTTTTCGTCGGTGCTGCGGTTAGTGAATTTCTGCGCGTAGAAGACAGGTTTCGCCCCCGGTTTGACCGTCAGTTTATAGCTGCGGTCGCAGTATTTATCAGGTGCGTAATTCTCGCACGAGTTTGAATATGCCAGGAAGATGCCCAGTTCGGTGACCGTCGTCTCAGATATCTCCAACACAGTAACGCTGCTGCCGGTGTAGCCCTGATGCATGCCTCCACCGGTTTCAATTGCAAGTTCGTCACGCCCATTGCGGTTAACATCGGGTACGCGGGAAACCTCAAGGTTCCATCCGCCCGCTTCGGTGAAATGTGCGATGATCCGCCCGTTTTCAATGATTGCAAGCCCATTATTTGCGAATCCATTCCCGATCTGACACAGCTCATAAACGATCGCCCGCTGTTTGGCCCCCGGCCGTGTGAACGAGCCATCGACGGCGCCAATGATATTCGCATTGCTGCCATCGCACGAATCTAACTCGGCCCAGCGAGTTCGGGCCTTTGGCACAAGCTTTTCTTGAACTACCTTCTCATCTGCTGGGACGGGCTGATACTCGGAAACCTTGCTCAAAGGGTCGTAGAGTACCACTGGGCCCTGCGCGGATGCCGGG
>JADYZI010000453.1 GCA_020853255.1 Acidobacteriota bacterium | reverse complement strand
CGGCAGAAGGAGATCCACAAATCGCTTAACTACAAGGACGAGTTCCGCAGGCTTCTGGACGATAATGGAATCAAGTATCATGAAAATGATCTGTGGGAGTGAGGCGCAAACTTGATGTCCGGTTTCTTCGAAGTAATGATAGAACGCAATTTCTCGTCGGCGCATCAGCTGCGCGGGTATAAGGGGAAGTGCGAGAATTTGCACGGCCACAATTACAAGGTTGAGATCTTTGCCAAAGGCGAAGAATTGAACAACATCGGCCTGTTGATAGATTTTGGCGATCTAAAAAAAGCGGCAGATGAGATAGTTGCCTATCTGGACCACCGAAACCTCAACGAACTTCCGCCGTTTGATGAGGAACTAAACCCGTCGGCCGAGAACATCGCCAGATATTTTGTCGAATACCTAAATTCCCGCGTCGGCGACGAGCGTGTAAAAGTGTACAAGGTCCGCTGCTACGAAACTCCAACCAGCGTCGCAACATTTTATAGCGCATAGTCTTTTTGGCCGCATATCCTGTGTGATAGATGTCCAATCGATCCGCAGAACTTCATGTCCATGAAACCTAAGATTCTATTTCGAACCGTATTCCTTTGCCTCCTGTCTGCTTTTTCGGCGTTTGCGCAGGCCATCTCTGACGAGAATGTCTCGGGTGTGGTCCGCGACATTACCGGTAGAGGCATTCCTGAAGCTGATGTGCGGCTTGTCAGTCCGCAGAATATTGTACTTCGGTCAACCCAGACCGGGGCAGCCGGAACGTTTGAATTTCGCGGCGTTCCGGAGGGCAGCTATGTTCTTCTTGTCTCAAGAGCGGGTTACATTTCACGCAGTCAGGCCTTGAAGGTCGTGCCCGGCCATTCCGGCACGTCGGCCCTTGAGGTTCAACTTGGCGTCAGCATTCCTGAAGAACGTGTCACGGTCACGGCGGATACCGGCGTCGCTGTCGAAAAAGAAAAGGCATCGCAGCCATTAAATATCATTTCCGCCGATGCGCTCACTCAGCGTACGACGGCCGTGATCGCTCAGGCGGCGGACGAGGAGACCGGCATTTCGCTTCAGCGGACCAGCCCGACGATCGGAGCGGTCCTGGTTCGCGGACTGACCGAGGTCGGCGTTTATGTGGACGGTATTCGATACACGAATTCGACCCAACGCGGCGGGATCAACACGTTTTTCAATCTTAACGAAGCGACCGCGGTTCGCTCCATCGAGGTCCAACGGAGTCCAAACACTGCTCAGTTTGGCTCGGATGGCCTCGGCGGCAGCCTTCATTTGAATTCACGTCAGCCGGAAATGGGCTTTGCTGACCCGAATTGGAACGGGGAATTTGCAGCCGGCTACACAAGTGCCGACCGTTCGTTCGGCGGCAACACTCTTGTTGGATATGGAACGGAGCGATTCGGAATTTTGACCAATTTCGCGGCCCGGCGTATCAATACGCTGAGGCCGGGCGGAGGGATCGACAGCCACTCAGCGATCACACGATTTCTTGGCTTGCCATCGAATATCATCGGCAGCGGCCGCCTGCCGGACACGGCTTTTACCCAGTACAGCGGGACTGTGCATGCTAATTTTGCTCCATCTGCCGGGCAGTACTTCAGTTTTCGTTATCAACGAAGTCAGCAAGACGGCGGCAAGCGTTACGACCAGCTTCTAGGTGGAGACGGCAACCTGATCGCCGAGCTGAAGAACCTGATGCTCGATTTCGGATACCTTCGCTATTTTCGGCAGAACGTGGGGCCTTTCGATACTCTGTCGGCGGCGGTTTCATACAACAGCCAGCGTGAGGAACGGATCAACCAGGGCGGGCAAGGCAATCCGTTGGCCTCTATCACCAACGACAAAGAGCGCACCGCCAGTCTGGGATTCAATTTTTACCTAGACAAACAGCTGGGACGTAACCATGTGCTGATCGGCGGAGACCACTATCACGATAAGGTCGATGCGCGGTCTTTCAATACAGATCCGGCGACGGGCACTGTCCGGCTTGTCCGGCCGCGTGTGCCCAATGGGGCAGGCTACGATCTGACCGGCATTTACGTTCAGGATGTTCTCGATGCGATCCCGGGCCGCCTCCGCCTGAGCGGCGCGCTGCGGTACAACGTCGCCTTCTACCGCTCGCGTGCTGCCGATGCTCCGGTGGTCAACGGCCGTCCGTTGTTCCCGGATGATTCGGCAAGATTTGGCGATTGGTCCGGGCGGGTCGGGGCAACTGTCAAGATCCATCGCGGGTTTGGCACGGCGTTCAATTACTCGCGCGGCTTTCGGGCACCAAACATTACCAGCCTTGGATCATTAGGGTTGGTCGGCGTTGGCTTTCAGGTCTCGACAACGGACGTGGCTGGGCTCGGGGCGACCATAGGCTCGACCGCGGATGCTGCTGCGATCTCGACCGGTGTTGATGTGGGCCCATTGAAGTCGGAGATAAGTAACAGTTATGATCTTAGCCTCCGTTACAATGGCCGGCGGCTGTCCGCAAACCTTACCGGTTTCTTTATCGATTACCGCGATGCCATCGTTAGACAAACGCTCATTCTTCCGCCAGGTGCGGTCGGCCGTCAGCTTGGCAGCCAAACGATCGTCAGCCAGAACGCGAACGGTGCCGTTTTCGTTTCACTCTCGACCGCCCCGGTGCTGGTACAGACCAATTTCAATAACACGAGGATCTCTGGTGCGGAATTCGAATTTGATTACCGCTTCACGGCTAACTGGCATGCGCGCGGTAATTATTCATATGTTTATGCGGAGGACCGTGCGACCGGCGAGCCCCCGAACCTTGGCGGCGGAGGTTTGCCGCCGCAGTTCGCTTTTCTGAGCATTCGATATGCTCCGGCCCGAAAGCGCTTCTGGATAGAAGGCTATGTGAACGGGGCCGGACGCCAAAGCCGTCTGTCTTCCCTTGATCTTGCCGACCGGCGTACTGGCGGGGCCCGAACACGGGGGCAGATACAAAACTTCTTTCGCCGCGGAGCCTGTGTTTACGGCATTACATCGCCCGGATCGAGCGGCCAATGCGGATCGTCCGGCGGGATATTGATCGCAACCGGCGAGACGCTTGCCGAGGTGCAGGCCCGCATGCTGCCAGGCATTTCCCCGGCTGACAACAACACAGCCGTTCCGCTTTTTCGATCGATCCCAGGCTATGTTCTTTTCAATGTCCGCGGCGGTTATCGGATTAGTGAAAAGATTGAACTCACTGCCGATCTTGAGAACATTGGCGACAAAAGCCATCGGGCGCCGGGCTGGGGTATCGACGGCCAGGGCCGCAGTGTCTCGATCAGAATGCGATACAACTTCTGATCCATGGACCTGACAGATCGAAGCAGCCGAATTGATTTGTATCGAATGATGCCGGTGTGTTGATACTGAGGTCGGTCCCGACCGGAAGAAACCCACAAAATTCAAAACGGCTTCTTTGCAGAAGCCGTTCCGGTTTTTAATGGTCGGGGCGAGAGGATTCGAACCTCCGACCTCACGGTCCCGAACCGTGCGCGCTACCAGACTGCGCTACGCCCCGATAAGCCAAGTATCAAAGTCTAGGGCAACGACGGCGATAAGTCAAACAATACACAAGCCCGCCCGGATCCGTACATTGCGGCGTCCCGTACGAAGTAAGGGCGAAATAGACACTAGAGAGAAAAAGCGGACCACGAAAAGTACGAAATGAAGACACGAAACGTCACGAAAAGAAGAATCAGCCTTCTATCGTGGTGATCGTACTGAAGACGCGGGCTTCTGCAATGGTGCTCAGGCTTCGCCGGCGGCGGGTTTATTAGCGTACCGGTGTTTTACGTATTCGATGATCGGCGGAAGCAGCGAGAGGAGAACGACGACGATCACGACCTTTTCTATGTGGTCCTCAAGTTTGATGCCGAGGGCACGTTCTATCACACCGCCGAGAAAATAACCGGCCAGGACCATGCTGTTGATCCAGAGCAGGCCGCCAAGCAGGCTGTAGGTAAGAAACTTTGAATAAGGCATCTCGGCCGCCCCGATAACCAACGGAGCAAATGTGCGCACGATCGGGACAAAACGCGCGAGGATGACCGTCTTGGCACCGTATTTTTCAAAGAATGCATGGGCCTTCTGCACCCTGCTCGGTTTAAATATGAACGAATCTTCGCGATTGAACAGCCTGTGCCCAAGCGTTCTGCCCGTCCAATAGCCCGTGCTGTCGCCGATCGCCGACCCCAGAAAAAATGCGATCAGAACCAGCCAGATATTTAGTTTATTTGCCGCCGCAAAAAGCCCCGAAACGACCAACAGCGAATCGCCCGGCAAAAAGAAGCCAACCGCCAAACCTGTTTCCGCAAAAATAACAAACCACAGAGCGACGTACACCCAATTGCCAAAGATCGCCAGCAAAGTGTCGATCAGCACCTTCGGGTTCAAATAATGAATTAGGTCAGTAATGCTTTCCATCAGTAAAAGTAAAGAGTAATTTAAGAAAAGAGTATAAGGTAAAGAGTAAATGAGTGATCGCAAGGTTACGAATTTTTCTTTGTGGTGACGATTCGTTTACCTAGAATTTTTCCGATGATCCTTGACTCTGCCTCGAGTTCGCCAATGCCCTTTCTGATGCTTTCGTCAAACCCGCTTGTCGCCAGTATCAATCGGAACCAATAATTTGATTACCTCGCTTCCTTTAGCGCAACCGCGCTCTTGTGGACAAAATCGGCTCTGCTTTGACCGGCTACCGCTTCCTCCAGGTTCGCGCCTATAGATGTACCTGAACTAAGCAACTGGACGCAAACCGTCCTGCTGACATCGGCTTCCTTTTCAAGAAAGCGGCAAAGCTTAACGATGCGAACTGCAAAATCGAAAGCCCTATCGGTGATATCAACTGGCCTTCCGCCTTCTGATTCATCAACATCTTTACCTTTTACTTTTTACCCTTTACTCGTTTACCATCCATGTTCGCCGATAAGAGGCACAAATGCGCACGGGCCGCGATTCTCGCTGGTAAAGCCGGTCTCGGTCCGTGTTGCCAGCACGAGGTCCTGATGCTTTGGGTCAGGGCCGACAGGTATTACCAGTCGCCCGCCTATTTCTAGTTGATCGATCAGCGGTTTGGGCAGGTTCGGCCCGCCAGCCGCGACCAGTATGGCATCAAACGGCGAATATACCGGCCATCCGTTGGTCCCATCCGCATTGCGAATCGAGACGTTGGTTATACCAATGCCGCGAAGATTTTCGAGCGCGGTTTTTGCCAACACCTCAATGCGCTCGACAGCGTAAACCTTCTTCACCAGATTTGCCAGCACCGCCGATTGATAGCCCGAACCGGCTCCGATCTCGAGTACACGCTCCCGGCCTTTAAGTTCCAGCAGTTCGGTCATACGGGCGACAATAAACGGCTGCGATATCGTTTGTCCGGCCGCGATCGGGAGAGCGTTGTCTTTGTAGGCCTGGGACCGCAAAGCTTCAGGCACAAAAAGGTGACGCGGGACGGCGTTCATCACAGACAGCACGCGTTGGTCGGCGATACCATAATGACCCCGCAGGCGCTCGACCATTTTTTGCCGCGGAATCTCGTATCCGTCCATTGCTGCCTTGCCCGCTACTTCCAATCCAGGTCCTCCCAGGTCTTCATCTCTTCGAGGACGAGGTGATTTGTCAGATCGCTCCGCATCGGAGTGACCGAGACATATCCTTCGTCGATCGCCTCAAAATCGGTCCCGCCTTCGGCCCTGAAACCAACGCGCTCTTCGCCGATCCAATAATACAGCTTTCCGCGCGGGTCGATATGCTCAGAAATGACCGGCGT
>JADYZI010000452.1 GCA_020853255.1 Acidobacteriota bacterium | reverse complement strand
ACGGATCTACAGGCGGTGCATCATCGACCAATGGCGTGCCGTCCGATTGACAGAACCGGAGCGAGTCATCAAAGGTCCGTTGGCAGGTCGGGCATTTCTTCATAAATTGGTCCAGTTAATAGTCCAGGTTCTAGCTTGCCTTACCCGTGTTAAGAGTTCAAGGTTCGGGATCGGCCTCCCGTACAGCCGCGAATCTTAACGGGCGCATAGAAAGCCCATCCCGGTCACTGAATTCAAAACTACAAAACTCTGTCCTTTATACCTTTAGCCTTACACTAATTCAAGTTTGCTAAAGAAGTAGGCGATCTCGATACCGGCATTTTCATCGGAGTCAGAACCGTGCACTGCGTTTTCGCCGATGGATGCAGCAAAATCCTTGCGAATCGTTCCTTCAGCCGCCTCGGCCGGGTTCGTCGCCCCCATCAGGTCACGCCATGCCTTAACGGCATTGTCCTTTTCCAACGCAAGCACCACGCACGGCCCGCTTGACATAAAATCGCAAAGCTCGTCAAAAAAGCCTTTGCCGGCGTGGACGGCATAAAAGCCTTCGGCCTGCTTTCGTGTTTGATGGATCAGTTTCATTCCGCGGATCTTGAACCCCTCGCCCAAGATGCGTGAAATGATCTGTCCCTGCTTCCCGCCGCGCACCGCGTCAGGTTTAATGATCCCAAATGTTAATGTGCTCATAGTCAAATAAGTGATACAGATCGCGCCGACCGCAATTCTCGCGATCTGGCCAAACTTTTATTTTATCCGTTAATTGATCGTCCGTCCAAACGCTCGGGGCCTCAGGCAGCAACGGCCTTGTTCATCATAAAGTCGAGCGTTCTGGCTATGGTCTCTTTCATCTTTCGCCGGTCGACGACCATATCAACCATTCCGTGTTCGAGCAGGAATTCGCTGCGCTGAAAGCCCTTCGGCAGTTTCTGCCGGATGGTCTGTTCGATCACGCGCGGGCCAGCAAACCCGATAAGGGCCTTTGGTTCGGCCAAATTCACATCTCCAAGCATCGCAAAACTTGCGGTAACGCCGCCAGTTGTCGGGTCGGTGAGGACGGAGATAAATGGCAGGCGTGCATCGTGAAGCATGGCAAGCGCGGCCGAGATCTTTGCCATCTGCATCAGACTCAGGGTGCCTTCCTGCATCCGTGCCCCGCCGGAAGCGGCAAAGACGATAACGGCCCCGCGGTTTTCCAGCGCTCGTTCGATCAGTCGCGTTATCTTCTCACCCACAGCCGAGCCCATCGATCCGCCGATGAACGACATATCCATCGCGCCGGCGTAAACCAAATGGCCTCCCACCTTGCCCGCGCCGGAAACGATCGCCTCCGGCAGCCCGGAGCTTTCCTTTGCGGCCTCGATCCGCTGTTTGTACGGCTTTGTATCGACAAAACCGAGCGGATCAGCTGACGTTACATCCTCATCGAGCGGCTCATAAACCCCGTCGTCAAACAGCGAAGCAAGCCTTTCACGGGCCGGCAGCCGAAAATGATAATCACAATGCGTGCAAACCTGAAGCGATTCGATCAGTTCGCGCTTATAGAGTGACGTGTCGCATTCTGAACATTTAACAAAAATGCCTTCAGTGCGAACGTTGCGCTCTTCATCCGTCGATTGATCCTCTATCTTTGGTCTGTCTCTGCGAAACCATGCCATAAATCGATGAGGCTAGATTAGCATATGCACAAGCCCACGCGTTAACGAGGGCTCGATCGCTTCGTGAACATCAGGTGAACTTCAACTTCAGGTTCTTTAGGTATTAGGCAGCATATTCCGTGCGAGTCCTGGCTTTCGCTTCGCACGGCGAAAGTGTCAGCTGGGGAACGAAATGCGCAAACGAAGAGCATAAGAGGTCTCGCCTATCGGAGCACTTCCAGCATTTGCTCATGTACGCCGCCGTTGCTCGCGCAGATCGGCGGGGAATAGATGCTGAATGCAGATCCGTCGTAATAGCTGATCATTCCGCCCGCTTCTTCGATAAGTAGTTTTCCGGCGGCCACGTCCCACGGATGGAGGCCTTCTTCCCAAAATCCTTCGAACCGCCCGCAGGCGACGTATGCCATATCTATCGCTGCCGAACCGTCACGCCGAACACCGCGCGACCGTAACAGGAATTCAGTGAAAGCCCTTTCAAAATGCGGCTTATCGCGGAAATTATACGGAAAGCCCGTGACGATAAGCGATTCAGATAGCTTTGTTTCAGCCGATACGCTGATAGGCTTGCTGTTCAGCGTTGCACCGCCGCCCTTTTCGGCGGCAAACATCTCATTGCGTGTCGGGTCAAAGGTCACGCCGACAACGATCTCACCGTCGTGTTCCAGGGCTATCGTTACACAGAAACAAGGATAGCCGTGTGCGTAGTTGGTCGTGCCGTCAAGCGGGTCGATTATCCATTTCCATTTTGTGTCGCCGCCGATAACTATCGCCTCACCGGATTCCTCAGCGAGAATGGCGTGACGCGGCTGATATGACTTTATCCGCTCGATTATCAGGGCCTCGCTGGCCAGATCGGCCTCGGTCACGAGATTGATATCGCCCTTTTTTGTGATGGACGTTATCCGCCCGAATTTTTCAAGCAGCACATTCCCCGCCTCGCGCGCGGTCTGGATAGCAAAATTCAGCATAAGCGTTAACTTACCACAGAGGCACAGAGACACAGAGTTTGGTAAAGATCCTCTGTGTCTCTGTGCCTCTGTGGTAAAGATCTATTTCATTATCGGAATGATCTCCGTCTGGTGCGGTGCGGTGATGATGACATTGCTGCCGTCAATATACACGTCTATCTCCGACCTGATGCCGAACTTGCCTTCAAGATAAATGCCCGGTTCGAGAGAAAATGCCGTCCCGGAGATAAGCCGCCGCGAATCGCGCGTTTCGAGATTGTCGATATTCGCCCCGTTCCCGTGGCCTTCTTCCCCGATAGAATGGCCCGTGCGATGCAGGAACTGGTCCGCATAACCGGCCTTTTTGATAACACCTCGTGAGATGTCATCAGCCTGTGCTCCGGTGATCGGCTTGCCGTTCTTGAACGCGTCGCGGATCGCCCTGTATGCCGACTGCTGCGCGTCAAAAACGATGTCCCAGATCTTTGTGTACTCCGCCGGCACTGTTTCGCCGACGTATCCGACCCACGTCAGATCGGCTGCCGGTGCTCCCGGCCTATTCGCGACCTTCGAGGTTGAATCGATCAAGACCAGGTCGCCGCGGTTTATCGGTGCTCCTTGCCCTCGGCGTGGAGAATAGTGCGGCGACGCCGCGTTCGCATTGACCGCAACTATCCCGGGCGAAGGATTCAGGCCCAATTCGCCATATCGCTTCCCTATAAATTGCTGAACGTCTGTTTCCGTCGTTGGAATGTTTTCGTTGATTCGACGCTTTATGTCGGCGAACGTTTCCAGCATCACTTTCTGCATTTTCACGGCCGCTTCGGTGTGCAACGCTAACTGTTCGGGCGTCCAGACCGCCTCGAACTGCTGAACCAGATCGGCACTGGAATCAACCGTGACACCAAGCGAACGCACCATTTCGACCGTGCCCGCGTCAACCCGGGCAATGTAGGGTATGTCGTTGTTTGGTGAATACTGCATCACGATGCGCGGCTTTTTCGAGGAGGTCGAAGAGAAGATCGCTTTTTTCAGATTTGACTGGATCAACTGCCATTCGCGATAGATAAGTTTCTGTCCGGGCAGCGAATCAAGCTGGCCAGGTTCTATCGCGTGAACGACCTTCACCGGCTCACCGCTTGCCGGAACATAGTAATACCAACGCCGCGTTCCGCCCATCCTCGAAGTTTTCAAAATGCGCGGGATCAGTATGTCGCTTCCGCGAAAATCGTAGAACAGCCAGCCGTCAACGCCCTGTGACTTTAGCGCCGACTGAATTTCAGTAACACGCTTCTGCTGATCGGTTTGAGCAAATATGCCGAATGCAGACGCGATGACAACGATCAAAGTGAAAAGAGCTTTCATATTAATTGTGCGGTAAGCACCTTATCTAAAGTAAATATCGACATAGTCGGTCACCGGGTCGCAAGGATTATCCATATGCATCATGCGCCAATATCGCCGTTTCCCCGTGATCTTGAAAACGAATTCGCCTTCGCGGGTGCACGGGGCCCCGCCGTTAATGTGGCTGACCTGTGTCACGATGGTGCCGTCGAAGGTAAATTCACTTTCGTCGATAGAGGTTATTGTCCCGTCTATCGTGAGAAGATCACTATTCCCACGACCCTTCTGCTTACCATTGATCTGGTACACACCGCGCCGGTTCGTTACGGTGGCCGTACCAAAATAGTCCCAGCTAATCCACTGAAGCGAAAGCAGATGACGCCCAAGAAGCTTTTTGGCGGCCGAGGCGTTGTTTATCTCGGTCCGTTCCTGTGCCTGTGTTGGGCCGGGTGCAAAGCACAAAAAGGCAATACCGATCGCAGCCGCGATAAATGACGTTTTCATAAGAACCTTAACTCGCAATGGCCGTGCGTCCTGATCTGTTCGTCACAAGGTCCGACGTCGGATCTGGATCAGCGCCCAAACATCCGATCGGCGACCTGCAGAAATTGCTTTACTTGTTGATCCCAATATTTCCAATCATGGATGCCCGGCAATTCACGATATTCATGCGGGACCTTTTTTTCGATAAGCAGCGAATCAAGATTACGATTGCTCTGGAACAAAAAGTCTTCTGTGCCGCAATCGAGATAAATGAATGGAAGAGCCTTTTGCTTTTCCGGTGTGAGGTCGCGGACAAGTTTAAAAATATCGTTCGCCTTTCGCGTTTCGCTGTCCGGCGGGCCGTAAACCAGATCGATCGACTTGGCGATAGCACCAGTGCTCTTCTCAGTATAGCTTGTCGCGCCGAGGGCTCCACTGAACGATCCGGCCAGGACGAACAGATCGGGATACTTGAGGCCGAACTTGAGCGATCCGTAGCCGCCCATCGATAACCCGGCTATCGCCCGATGTCCCCGGTCACCGATCGTGCGGAATTTCTTGTCCACCTCCGGGAGCAGTTCTTTTACGATATAGCTCTCGTACTTATCGTTCGGCACCGAAACACTGTCCGTGTACCAGCCGTCGGCGCCTTCCGGCGTAACGATGATGAATTTAAAGCCGGCGGCATAGTCCTCAATGGCGGTCTTGTCCGTCCAGTTATCGTAATGGCCGTATAGGCCGTGAAGCAAAAACAAGACCGGATATCGCGTTGACGCCGCCGCATCCGAGGCATAATCGGCGGGCAGAATTACGCGATACGGCATATCGCGGCCCATCAGCTTGCTGGCCAGTTTATGCGTTTCGACAGGATTTGACGCCGCGAGGACAGGCTGTTGCGGAGCGCCGAAGGCCGGCGAGATCTGCAATAGCCCAACGATGAAAACGATGACCGCCGAAGCCGATAAACGCATTTGCCGCGTTTGTGTGCTCATTGAATCTCCTCTATCCAAAGAACCGGCCGAACCATCCGCCGCCCTTTTCTTCCTTTGCCGCGATCTGCGCCAGTTCGCCAGCGTCCAGCCACACGCCCGTGCACGTATCGCAGACATCGATCTTGACGCCGTCGTGATCCGCCTCATACAAGGTGCCGTCGCATTTCGGACATTTAAGATCGAGGTTCTTTGCACTCTCGTCCTCGATCTTTGCCTTCATCTTTTCAAGAAGCTCTTTTTCTTTTCGATGAAAATATT
>JADYZI010000451.1 GCA_020853255.1 Acidobacteriota bacterium | reverse complement strand
CCGAGCGTAGATCAGGTCGATCAACTCGTGATTTTCCGGTGATAGATCTGTACTCGTTTTTGCTTCAGTCGGCATGCTCAGTCAGACAGTATAAACCATAAGCCCTTTAATATTCTAGTTATAGGCTTGATCCGCAAGGGGCTTGGACCCAACCGACGATCCTTGTTTCGTGGGCTTCGTTTCTTTGATTCGCGTGTTTCGTGGTGGCGAAGCCGGGTCGTGGGCCACGAAACAGACTCGGGGTGAAAATCTTTTAAACACAAAGAGCACAAAGTTTAAGACACGAAGGGCACGAAGTGAGACGGAACTCAGGGCCCGAATGTTGGGCCGGGCTCCAATTGGGGAAGCTTAGCACCGGGCAATTGCCGTTCGCGGTCTGAGTATTGCAATTGGAATAATTTCCAATAAAGCCCGCGGTGGGCGAGGAGTTCGTTGTGGCTGCCGCTTTCGCGCAAGTCGCCGTGGTGAAAGACCATGATGCGGTCGCACTTCTGGATGGTTGACAGCCTGTGAGCGACGACCATCGATGTTCGGCCTTCCATCACGCGTTCGACGGCCTGCTGGATGAGCTGTTCGGTCTCTGTGTCGATAGAACTGGTCGCTTCGTCAAGGATAAGGATCGTCGGGTCGAACGCGAGTGCGCGTGCAAACGAGATCAACTGCTTTTGCCCGACAGACAGTCCGCCGCCGCGTTCGTGGACCTCGAATTCGTACTGGCCGTCAAGGTGTTCGATAAAATCAGCCGCCTTCACCTCGTTTGCGGCCCAGCGGACACGGGCATCGTCGAACTCAGCATTGCCGAGACGGATATTTTTTTCGACAGATCCGCTGAACAGAAATACGTCCTGAAGCACGACTGCGAAGTTTGACCGCAGGTCTTCAAGGTCCCAATCGCGAATATCGACACCATCCAAAAAGATGCGGCCTTTTTGCACGTCGTAAAACCGCATCAGCAGATTCGTCACGGTTGTTTTGCCCGAACCCGTGTGCCCGACCAAAGCAACGCTTTCGCCGGCCTTGATGGTGAATGAAACGTCCTTCATCACCCAGTCCTCGCCTTTATATGCGAACCAGACGTTGCGAAACTCGATATCGCCGCCGGCCTTTCCGCGTTTCTTTGGCGAGGCGGGGCTTTTAATATCAATGTCCAGGTCGAGGAGGAGAAATATGCGGTGCGAAGCTACGATCGCGGCCTGGAGTACATTGAACTTGTCCGACAGATCGCGGATCGGTTGAAATAGCTGCAGCGAATACTGAATGAACGAAGCGAGGATACCAACCGTTAGTGCCTGGGCAGAGGTTGAAAAGCCTGTCAGATATTCGGCGCCGAAAAAGAAGATAACGAATGCGATACCGACCGCGCCGATAAAATCGACCAGCGGATAAAAAACCGCGTAGTAATAGATCGTCTCGATATTTGCACGGCGGTAATCGTCGTTGATCTCACTAAACCCGCGTTTCGCTTTTTCCTCGGCGTTCATTAGCTGGACGGTCTGTGCGCCGGAGATGAACTCTTGCAGATATGCGTTCAACTTCGCGTTTCGTGTGCGGACGCGGTCAAAGCCTTCGCGGGCGTGCTTGCGAAACCAATTTGTCGCCGCAAACAGAAGCGGAACGGTGATAAGCGAAACAATTGCCAGCTTCCAATCGAGCCAGAACATCATGCCGATGATCGCGAAGATGACGACAAGATCGCCAAGCACATCGATCACGCCCGAGGTGAAAAGCTCGTTCAGCGCATCGACATCCGACGTCAGCCGCGTGATGATCCGCCCGACCGGATACTTGTCGTAATACGCAACCTCCTGCCGCTGCAGCTTTGTAAATATCTCGGTACGCAGGTCGAACATCACCCGCTGGCCGACCATATTCAGCAAAATTTCCTGAATGTAGGAAAAGAGAAATCGGAACAGGAAAAGCCCAAAGAATGCAAAGGCAAAGATCCAGATGCCGTCCGTTTGCTTTGGAACGATAAAATCGTCAACCGCGACCTTGGTAAAATACGGCTGCAAACTTACCAGCACATTCGTGATCAGCGTAAGCGTGAGAGCGACAGCAACCAGCTTCCAATACGGGCCGAGATAACGAAGCAGACGCTTCACCACACGGAAGTCGTAGGTCTTTCCGATCTTCTCTTCCTCGTGATATTTTTCGACTTCGCTGGACATGATTGGCAACTCGACACGTCAGATGAATGACTCATAGTTGATGCGGCGATTTGTTAAGAAACATAGGCTTTAGCCGAACATCGGAGAGAATAGTTCCTTTTAGAAGAATTTGCGCTAAAGCCGATCGGAACCTGTTTTTTCCATGTTCGGCTAAAGCCTTGAGCCTTCTGCACCTGACCACTAGCTAAAGCTAGTGGCAATTGAAAAATCCGGAATGTCAACTTAGATTCTAAAGACGCATTGATAGATTCGCAATATGACGTAGTTCCAAATCGTGAAGTGCAGCCCTTCGTCGAGGCGCTTATGCTAGAATGTTCAAAAACTTGCGAACTGGGGATCTACTAATATGCAGTGTCCGATAGACCAAACAACATTGGCCATGACCGAGCGTCAGGGTGTTGAGATCGATTATTGTCCGAAATGCCGCGGAGTGTGGCTGGATCGTGGTGAACTCGATAAACTGATCGCGGGCGGCGGTGCGGAATCCGGATCCGGCCATCGGGCGGAACATCCTCCGCCGCAATTTCGCGAACAGCGGACCTCTTATTCAGACGACCGCCGCTACAAGGAAGATCGTCATTATAAGGACGATCATTACTACAAAAAGAAAAAGAAGGAGTCGTTCCTGAAAGATCTTTTCGATTTTTGATCAGCTTATGCCGACACCAAGGGACGTAACGGAAAAATACCCGGTCAAACAGTTCATCCAAAAGCTACGCCGGCTTGCCGACGGGCTTGAGGCGGGTGAGCAGTTTACTATTCAAATTGCAGGCGAACGGATCAAGGTCCCGAAGCACGCCGTTGTCAGCGTCGAACACGAGAGCGACGAAAACGGTACGGAGATCGAGTTTCAGATCACCTGGAAGAACGAGTCCTGAGCCGAGCCGCCATCGATCACTTTGCAGCGGCGAAATGCGGCTTCAATCCCTTAAAAATGTCATCCGCGGCCGCGGCCACTTGATCGACGTTTACGGTCATCTCGTCTTTGTCCAGCACACGAATGCTAAGGTCGATCCGCACAAATACATCGCCATCCTTGTCTATCCCGACCTTGACCCTGTCGAAATCCGCATTGAACTTAAGCAATTTTTGCAGCATTTCGGGCGATGGTTTCAGGTCTTTCTTTTCGGCGACGACCGAAAAAAGCGTGATCAGGTCTCCGGCGACCGAGGCCACGACGATGATGTCCTTGCGGGCCTTTCCCTGGTAAGGAACGGTCCAAACATTGTCGGATGCCTTTGTAAACGAAAGGCCGGTCTCATTGATCACTCTGGCGACGCGCTGAGAAGAATTTTCCTGTCCAACTGCGTTCATGCCAAGCATAAGTACGCAAGCAATAATGAAAAGACACGACGTTGAGGTTTTGATGATCGATCTCATATTTTATTAAGTGTAGCGTTCAGACGGGTCGGACGGCCGACTTCAGTTTCTCGACTGTAATATTTTTCAAATCAAACCCAAAGGCATTTGATGCTGATGACGCCATTTGTTCGGCGTCGCCGGAAGTATAAACCGCATCCGGTTTTTTTTCATCCAGTGCCCAGGACTTTGTTCGCTTCGCCAATTCCGCTGCCGGGTCGATGAATATTGTTTCCGGCGAGACAAATTCTTTCATCACATTTTCAATTGCCGGGTAATGTGTACACGCCATAAGAATATGTGAGCAGTTTCGTATCGGCGTTAGGATGCGTTTGCACTGGCCGCGAAGCTTGTCGGACGAAGTATCGCCGCTTTCGATCAGAGCGGAAAGCGGCTGGGCAATGCGCTGTTCGACTTTAATACCGCGTCCCGCAAATGCCTCTCTGTAAACGCCTGAAAGCACCGTTCGCCGTCCGCCGATCAGGCCGAGGCATTTTGGTTTGAGGTTCGAGGTCATTGCAGCCGCCGCGTCGATCACGCCTTCGATCTTCAGGCCCAGCGGGTCGAGATAGGGAATTGCCGTACTTGCGGCGTTGCAACCAATGACAAGATGCGAAACGCCCTTATCTTTCAAAAAGCCGATGACAGTGTTCAAGCGCGCGATGAGTTCCGCCCGCGACATTTTGCCGTATGGCGTCGCGCCGGTGTCTGAAAAATAGACGACAGAAACATCGGGCCGCTGCTGTTTGATCAGCTTGTAAACACTAATGCCGCCAATGCCCCAATCGATTATTCCAAGTCTGCCGTTCATAAAATGTCAGAACCGGGAGCGGTAGCGACTGGGTTCTTTTCGGTATCTGTATGGAGGAATCCAGTCGCTATCGCTCCCGGTTCTGATCTAAGGATAGGTCAATCGTGCTTCAACACCTCGTTCCACCGGGCCGGAATCGAACGCGACGATACGTGAATTCCATGCCATGTTCAGTATTTCCATTTTCGGCCCGGGAAAGCGACTTTCAAGATACCATTTCATCTCGTGCTCCGAACGGATGGGATTATATTCGAGCATCCGTTTCCAGTCGGGATGTGCGACGAGTTTTTTCAATGCCTCATTAAATCGTGCGTTGGCTTTTTGATTCTTCATCGTCCGCAGTTTGTCTGCCAGCAATCGCGGATACTCGCGTGTCGCGACCGGAACCGTCACCATATCGATGATAAGAAACTTTCCGCCCGGCCGTGTTATGCGCTTTATCTCATGCAGAAGCGGGTCCCAGTCGAGATAGCGGAACGACATAAGCGAGATGGCGACATCGAACGAGTTGTCCGAGAAAGGAAGAACAGGGCCTTTGATGATCTTAAATTTGAGATTTGAGATTTCAGAGTTCCTGGATCGTGCGCGATCAAGTATCGACGCCGATTCATCAACGCCGACACCACTGCCGATGCGGCTCGAAAGAGCGTTCAGCAGAGCACCGTTGCCGCATCCGATGTCGAGAAGGTCGATCTTGCTATCCGGCAAATGCTCATTCAGCCAATTCCACTCGTCCTGGCGAACGCGGATGTCGGCGAATGCCGCATCGTAAAGTTCCGCAACTTCGTTATATGTATCGGCACCGTTGACGGCACTCGGCTCAAACGAACGCATCTCTTCGGCCGGCATAAATCCGAGACGCTTTTGAATTGAGGCGCGATAGCCGTGCGATTTCCGGCCCTTGCACCCGATCGTGTAAAGCGGCCTTTCCGTACTTTCGCCCGCCGAGGCGTATTTCTTTCTGCTCTTTGAAAACGTCGTGTACCAGAAAAATCCGTTCGCCTTCACGTTAAAAGTACGTGCAAAGAACGGGGCGAACCAGCGGGCCGATCGGCAGCAGTGGAATGATGCCGAGGCGTTCTCGGCAAACGGGATGTCGAGATGTTCCCATTCAAAAGGCGAGAACTGCTCAGGAAACGCAACGGTCCCAAACATCGGGCCGTACATTCCGGAATGCCCGACAAAATGGAGCTCGCTGATCTTGCGTCCCGCTTCACCGATCTCGGCGATCGCTTTCAGCACGTCACGCTTGCTCTCGACCGCGCGGCAGATAACATCACGACCGCCGCCGTTCCGCCGCTCGTCGGCCAGCGTTTCGGCCACAACGGCGAACTGGCCGCCGCCTTTCCGATAAAGCGTGGTGTAGAGAATTAGAACTAGATCTTCGGGCATCAAAAACGTTTGCGGGCAGGAGCAGGCCGCCGTCGATATTATAGGCGGAAAAACTTTATATACAAGCAAGAATAATGTATAAGCCCCTAGGGGCTCGGCAACGGGCGAAAGCCTACCCTACTGCCTAACAATGCGCTGCGAAATGCGAGTATGGACGAATGTGCATACAGCCACGAATATTCAGGCTTCGCTCAGTCATTCGGAATCATATTTTCCAAGCCGCGTGCAACCAATCAAGACATTCATTTCTCAAAGAATTAGCTAAGCTCTGACCTGTTCTATAGGAGTACAGTGTTGCAAGTCGCCGTCAAACTTCTTTTCATAGTCTTCGTATTCGCGACGGCGATTGCGGCCCAGCCGCCTGAACCGTCCGAAAAGGGTGTTTTTGAAGAAGTTTATCTCGCAAAGGACGACGGGGCCGGTAATCCGGGTGAAGAGGCAACGGAGTTTGCCGCTACGGATATTCCCATTCATTGTGTGGTCGTGCTCGGCAAGGCATCGCCTGTGACCGTTAAGATGAACCTGATCGCCGTGAGCGTCGCGGGTGTTAGGCCGGAATCTAAGGTGATATCTACAAGTTACACCACGAGCGATCTTCAGGACCGGGTATTTTTTAACGGCAAGCCGCAGAAATTGTGGATAGCAGGGACGTATCGGGCCGATATCTATATTGACGGGAACCTGGTTGGTAAATTCCCGTTCGTGATCAAAGGCGTTACCCCGAAACCGGCCATGAATTTCCAACCCAAACAATCACCAAAGCCGCGCTCAACAACCGCCAAGAAAACATAACAGCCCATTTTGCACAAAAAAGAGGCTGCCGTTTCAGGCAACCTCTTTTGATAACTGACGTCAGGTTTGCTTACCAGCGATTCGGGCTACCGCCAAAATCGTTGGTGCGTCCGCCGCCGCCATAACCACCGCCGCCGTAGCCGCCGCGGTTGCCGCCGCCGCCGCCATAACCGCCGCGTCCACCGCCGCCACCCCGATTTTCCTGTGGCTTGGCCTCGTTCACCTTGAGTTCACGGCCTTCCCATTCCTTGCCGTTGAATTCTTCAATGGCCCGTTCGCCTTCTTCTTTCGACGACATTTCCACAAAACCAAAACCGCGCGAGCGGCCCGTTT
>JADYZI010000450.1 GCA_020853255.1 Acidobacteriota bacterium | reverse complement strand
GCAAAGAAAGAATATAGCGTATAGTCGCAAGGTTCACGAAGCCGTACGCCGCCCGAACCGCCCGTGTCAGTACCGTCTGCGTGAGCGGACGGGGCGTTGCGGAAGCCCGCACAGCGAAATTGAGAATTTAGAATGGAGAATGGAGAACGGATGATCCGTTGAAGAAGCCCGCACGTTAGTAAGGGCACTCGTTATCATTCATTCTACGGCTGATTAGCCCTCACAAGCTCGGCTTCCATTCCCAATTAACAATGAACAATTAACAATGAACAATTCACAATTCTCCGATGTTTGTCCCGTCCCACCGTTAATGGACAAGCGGGACAAAATGGGACAAAAATCGGCGTTCTGGCGACCTGCGGTTACAATTTCTGTCACTTTTGTCAAAGATCAGGGTGTACAACGTATGTTTACACCAGCATTATGAGTATATCACACGTGTCAATGGGTATTTTGCCCGTCTTTCGCTGCGTCAGTGGGCTCCGGGGACGAAGGAATTGCGGGAGGAGGGCTGCAAAGCGAACAAATTTTCGAGATTCTTCGTATTTTTCTCCTTGGAAGCGCAATAATACCTCTATGTTCTGTCCGAAATGCGGTTCAACTCAAGATGACGCACTGAAATTTTGTAAGGCGTGCGGCGCGCACCTTGCGGCCGTCAAACAGGCTCTTGTAACGCCCGATCGCCCCGACGGATTTGAATGGAAGAATACTTGGGTCGCCGATATGCTGATGTCGAGCGAGCGGGCCGTAAAACGTAAGGCAGAACTCGACCGCATCAAAGGCATTACACCGGACTCAAAACGCCGCAACGAGATCAAAGCGGGAACGATCACCGGCAGCATCGGCATCGGCCTGATGGTCTTTCTTTATGTCTTTATGCAGGGCCTGATCCTCAGCGGCAATGTCCCGCCGCCGGAATCCGAGATCATCAGCCGCCTCTGGGTGGTCGGCATTATTCCGATCCTCATTGGCGGAGCGTTGATGATCAACGGCCTCTTCGTGTCGAAGTTGTTTGGTGAAAAGGACACAAGGTCCGCAGAACAGATCGAAGGTGCGAGCGTATCGGTGAAGACCGGCGAACTGCCTGCCAACGGGCCCGGCTACTTAGCCCCGGCGGACACGACACGCTTTCCCGCTACGCCGTTCAGCGTAACGGACGAAACGACGCGGCATCTTCAGGAACGCGCAAAACCGGACGAGGACGCGGCACGCCGCACCTCTAGCGATCAGTGAACACGGCAATAATTCTTTAGGATATCGATCAAGATCATGAAACCAATTCTCGCTCTTATCTCAGCACTCTTTTTAGCTACGCTTGCTTTCTCGCAAACAAATATCACGGACGCCAACTTTCGCGTATTCGATTCGAATGGAGAACCTTCGAGCCTCGAAAAGATCATCGAGGCTGCCGGGCAGGTTGACGTTGTCTTTCTCGGCGAACAGCACGACGACGCCGTCGGGCATTATCTCGAGAACGAGATCTTCCAGCGGGTCTTTAATAGATATGGCAAGGAGCGAAAGGTCGCTTTGTCGCTCGAGATGTTCGAGCGCGACGAACAGATCGTTGTTGACGAATACCTGAAAGGCCTGATCACGGAAAAGAAATTCCTCGACGACAGCCGCCCTTGGGGAAACTATAAGACCGACTATCGGCCGCTCGTTGAGTTCGCAAAGGCAAACAAGCTCGACGTTATCGCAGCGAACGCACCCCGCCGTTATGTGAATATGGTTTCAAGAAACGGACGCAGCTCGGTCGATCAGCTTTCAAAAGAAGCGAAAAAGTGGCTCGCTCCGCTGCCTTACGGCCAGGCTTCGGAAGCCTACACGAAGAAGTTCAAGGCCTTGATGGGCGGAAGCGGTGAAGCCTCGATGGGCATCGACAACATCCTTGCGTCCCAATCCTTGTGGGACGCGACGATGGCCGATTCGATGGCGAAATACCTAAAACGCAACGAGAATGCCTTGATCGTCCAGCTAAACGGCGCATTTCACAGCGAGAATCGCCTAGGCACCGTCGAGCATCTGCTGCGTTATCGCCCAAAGGCAAAGGTCATCGTCGTAACAATGCGTTACGAGGACGACTTTCAGCATTTCGACAAAACAAAATACGAAAAGACAGGCGACTTCGTGATCCTAACGGACTCTAAGGTCCCGCGCAGCAAACGCTAACTTGATCCAATTTGGTTCTCATTTCCCGGGCGGAGTCTCGCCCCCGCGATCAGAGCTCATTTCTTGACGCTGTTTGGTCTATCCGCCAAGAGATACCGATCACAGCAATGTTGTGCGGCACAAGTGGAAAGATGTCGCGTAAATGGGTTTAGATCTATTTGCCCAGGAAGCGTTCGGGGCCAAGGGTGCGGATACTGCAGTACTTCTTAATCTTGTCAAAATCCTTTAGGTTATCAGTAACGACCGCAGCACCGGCACGTTTCGCCGTCCGAGCGATCAATACATCCCGAACGATCCGATGAACTTCATCGCCTGACAGTTTTGGCGTACGACCCTTATTTCGAGCCTTTAAGCCTCTGAGTAAAGAATTGAGCACCTTTCCCGCGAGCCACCAGTCCTCACCGTTCGGGACAAGCAAAGTCCCCGCCTTTTCATGCTCTTTCCAAACCTCGCGCCAAACTTTTACGATCTGGTCGTCTGGCGCACCCGCAGTCAATTCCTGTAATACAACAGCCGACATCCTAAACCCTTTCGGGAAAGATGTCGGCTGATGCGAAATAAAAATGCACGTGTCAAAGGTAACTATCGCCATTCAACCTTTGATAAATTTTTCCCGGCTTGCGTAGGTCAACTCCCACGCTTTCAGCGTTGCAACCTCTGCCTTCGTAGGCGTTTCACCATTTGCTGATCGGCCGGTCGCTGTAACGTTCTGCCGACCAACAGCTTTTTTTTCTGCGGGTCGTTTAGGCTTTTGGATCTTTTCAGACATTTCGTTCATAGTGTAACAGCCCCGGCAAAAAGGCCACATTTATGATTGGTGGAGGCGGCGGGAATCGAACCCGCATCCAAAGGTTGCGACCAGTGAGATCTACACGTTTAGTCCATTCACTTGAATTTCACCAAAGACGAGCAGATGAATGGACAAGACCTCGTCAAAGGCTAACCTGACTAACTTTAACTTCGTACCGCAGGTGGTGGCACGACGCGAGCCCGAACTGAGTTATGCCTTATCCGGTCGCATCAGGCGAACTTCCGGTAAGACATCGCTGT
>JADYZI010000449.1 GCA_020853255.1 Acidobacteriota bacterium | reverse complement strand
TTTGGCTTGCCAAGCAAGCCGCCCTTCCCTTGCGTTTGTGGGCGCGAATACTAAGTGAAAAGGCTGACCTGGTCCACATAAATACCGCGTTGACAGATCTCTCCATCTGGCGCGACGCCGCGTTGGCCCGGGCCGCAAAACTTACGGGACGCCCGGTCGTACTTGCTCTCCATGGAGGCAAGTACCTTGCCGAGGAGATCGCCGGCCCGCGTTTGGCAAGCGTCACCGAGAATATGCTCCGAAGCGCTCGACTTGTGATCGTCTACAGCGATCTTGAAAAGCAAGAGGTCGAGCGGCGTTGGCCCGGCCTTGATATCCGGACCTTGCCAAACGCTGTCCCGCAGCGGAGACACTTCGCCGAGAAGATCGTAAACCCGGTACCAGTGATCATATTCTTTGGCCGGCTGCACGAATCAAAAGGGCTTGAAGAGATAGTAAAGGCCTGCGAAGCATTGAAGGGCGCCGGGTACACGTTTCAATTCAACTGCTTTGGCGACGGGCCGATGAAGAATGAGTTTCTGCCCCAAATGGAAAAGGTCCTCGACGAAGGCTTGCTCTATGGCGGCGTCGTCACCAGTGCGGAGAAGTATCGGGAACTGGACAAGGCAGACATTTTTCTGTTGCCCTCGATCTACGGCGAAGGCCTGCCGATGGCAATTCTTGAAGCAATGTCTTCCCGGTGTGTGGTGGTAGCATCCGAAATGGCGTCGGTCGCGGCAGTGATCAATGATGGCGTGAATGGCTACTTGATCGAACCCGGCAATACAGGGCAATTGATCAACCGGCTGAAGGCGCTCCTTGACAGCCGAAGAGAATGGCCGGCCGTGCAGGAAGCGGCCGCCGAGACCGTCCGCTCGCAATTTGCGATCGATGGCTATATCGATGCGCTTGAAGAGATCTATCGGAGTGCATCCGCATGACCAATATACCAGCGGCAAACGATCGCAAGCGATACCGGGCCGTTAGCCTGGACATTGACGTTTGCACGCACGCGTCGGCCGGTGAGCGTGTCATCCAGTTGGCGAGGGCAGGCCGCGGTTCGTACGTTTGCTTCGGAACGGTCCATATGATCATGGAAGCTGTCGATTCGCCCGAGTTTGCGGAACGTGTTAACGCAGCGGATCTGATCGTCCCGGACGGAATGCCGACTGTCTGGATGCAGCGGCTTCAACAGGCTGAAGGTGCCGAACGCGTTCGGGCAAACGACCTGATGATGCTGTTGATGGCACGGGCCGAAAGTGAATCACTAAAAGTGGGTTTCTACGGCGGCCGGCCGGAGGTTATCGAGGCGATCCGTGGCCGTGCAGGCCGCGAGCACCCGGATCTCAAGATCACTTATGCTGTGTCGCCCCCGTTCCGGCCTCTCACGCCGGACGAGGACGATGAGATCACGGGCAACATCAATAGCTCCGGGACCGAGATATTGTTCATGGGCCTGGGCTGCCCAAAACAAGAGAACTGGATGGCCGAACACAAAGAGCGGCTAAATTGTGTCATGCTCGGCGTCGGTGCATCGTTCGATTTTTACGCTGGCAATGTGAAAGAATCACCCGCCTGGCTCGGCCGCCTCGGCCTGGAATGGCTGTATCGTCTTACCCAAGAACCAAAACGCCTCTGGCGACGCTATCTTATTCTGAACCCCCGATTTATGTGGTGTGCTTCTCGGCAGCTATTCAGACTGCAAAGAAGCAGCGGCCGATCCGCGAATTGAACGCATGGTTCAAAATATCCGAATCCGAAATAAGTCAAAAGGGATAAGTAAACGTGGTATCGAAAGAAATACTTGTATTTTCGTTATTACTTTTTACTTATCAGTTGTCACTTATTCCGGACCCGGAACTCGATCGAATGGCGGCATTGAACGAACCCTGAGACCGCACATGCCGCAGCTTTGGTCCTTTTGCCCTTTTCTCCAAAAAGCTACATAATAATCACGTATTTACGCCTGTTACAAATGAAATTCCTATTCGACCTCCGGCTTCTGCTCTTGGCCATTTGGCTAGGGGCGGCAGTGTTTTTCGTCGGAGTTGCTCAAAGTGCTTTCGCCGTTCTGCCGACGCGTGAACTTGCCGGAATGGTCGTAAATCGAACGCTGCTTATCCTGAATATAAGCGGCATTGTCATCGGTGCCCTGCTGTTTGCCGGTTCACTGATCGGTAATGGTGCCGGGAAGCGAGTGCTCCTGTGGTTAGAGCGTGTTTTGCTAGTGCTCATCGTTGCGGCGTGCGCCGTAGGCCAATTCGTTCTTGGTTTTTGGTTGCAGTTAACGCGTACCCAAATGGGCAAGCCTGTCGACGAAGTTGCGGTTGACGATCCGCTGCGGATACAATTCCAGAACTTGCACAACTATTCCGAATGGGTACTCATGGCCGCAATGGCCGCGGCACTGATCGCATTCTTTGTAATGGCGAACCGACGGGCCGGAACCGCCGGGTCAAAGGGCACAACAACTGATCCGTTCGATTTTTCAAAGGAATTCAAGAAGTCCTGATATGGAGATCATCGAGAACCCCGACAAATATTCAAATCGCTTTTCCACGTGGCACGGCGACGAACGCCTGGCCGGCTATCCGTGGGTAGAGAACGTCCATGCCCCGCTCACCCCGCTGAAACGTGCGCTGCCGATGCTGAACCTCGGGCTTATTTCCATCGCCGGTGCATACATCAACGGTACGGAAGCGTTCGATCTCGAATCTCGCGACGGCGATTCAGGCTTTCATGAGATACCGGCCGGGGTCGAGGCCGCCGATCTTCGCTACGCCGTGAAGGATTACGACACAAAGGACATCGAACAGGACCGCAATGTGCAGATACCGGTC
>JADYZI010000448.1 GCA_020853255.1 Acidobacteriota bacterium | reverse complement strand
TGTCAAGACAAACCGTAACTATTCAGTCTAAAATGTTTGCTATGAAGGTCACTCGTGCCGCCGGGATCAATGGAGAATTGGTCCTGCCAGGCGATAAATCTATCTCGCATCGCGCCGCGATATTGGCGGCATTGTGCGATGGCGAGGCAATTGTCACTAATTTTGGCTCCAGCGTTGACTGTTCGGCGACAGTTGATTGTTTGCGTGAATTGGGAGTTCGGATCGACCGGGACGGAAGCCGGCTTGAGGTCCATGGCGTCGGCAAACACGGGCTGAAACAGCCAAAACGCGAGCTCAACTGCGAAAATAGCGGCACGACCATGCGGCTGATGTCCGGTGTGCTGGCCGGGCAGAATATTGAATCGGTGCTTGTTGGAGATGAGTCTCTACAAAAGCGGCCGATGAAGCGCGTGATCGATCCACTCGTCTCGATGGGAGCCGATGTTCACGGCATCGACGGCCATGCACCGATTTCCATCAAAGGGCGGCGGCCGCTAAAGGCTATCGATTACGTGCCCATCGCCGCGTCAGCCCAACTAAAGTCCTGTGTGCTTCTTGCCGGACTAAATGCCGGCGGCGAAACGTCCGTACTTGAAAAGACACCGACCCGCGACCACACCGAACGAATGCTTCGGTGGCTGGGCGTTGATGTTCGGGAAACGCAGACGGGAGATGGCAAGCGCATTTCCGTTTCAGGCAATGCCCGGCTCACCGCGAAAGATATTTCGGTTCCGTCCGATCTTTCATCCGCTGCTTTCTTTATCGTGGCTGCGGGGTTCCTCGCGGGTTCTGAACTGAGAATGCCGGATGTCGGCACAAACGGCTCGCGGCTGGCGGTTGTCGATGTTCTCAAAAAGATCGGCGTCGATATTGAGATCTCGAACGAACGGCTTTCCTGCAACGAGCCTGTGGCCGACCTGATAGTGCGGGGCCGGAGCGGCATATCTTCGGAAAACCATAATGTTCTAAGCGGGCCGATCATTGCGAACCTGATCGACGAAGTCCCGATCCTGGCGATAGCGGGAACACAACTCGATGGCGGGCTCGAGATACGGAACGCCGGAGAGCTAAGGATAAAGGAATCAGACCGTATAGCTGCCATCGTGTCCAATCTGAAACGGATGGGCGCGAATGTAGAAGAGTACGAAGACGGATTCAGGGTCGAACGGTCTGAACTTAATGGAGCGACGGTCGATTCTTTCGGCGACCACCGTATCGCTATGGCCTTTGCCGTCGCGGGCCTGTTTGCCGACGGCGAGACCGAGATCGTCGGTGCGGAGTGTGCCGCGGTCTCGTTCCCTGAGTTTTTTGACGAACTGGCTAGGATAAAATACTGACGAGCGTGGCGAATTCCAATAAAAACGGCGAGGAACGGGTAAAGCGCATTGCCTTGACCGGGTTCATGGGTGTCGGAAAGACAAGCATCGCCCGGCATCTAGCTCATTTGCTTCGCTGCGAGCGTCTTGATCTGGATTCTCTGATCGAGGCGAACGAGAAAAAGAGTGTCGGACGAATAATCGACGAGCAAGGCATTGACGCATATCGACGTATCGAGACCGATAATCTTAGGCTCGCGCTTGAAAGGACGACTGCCCGCATCATTTCGCTTGGCGGCGGGGCATGGACGGTCGCAGAGAACCGGGACCTGATCCGACATGAAGGAGTGACCAGCATCTGGCTCAACGCTTCATTTACGCACTGCTGGAACAACATTCGATTTTCCAGAAAGGAACGCCCGCTTGCCCGCGACAAGGCCTCGGCACGGCTCTTGTTTGATGAAAGGAAAGATGTTTACGCTCTGGCGGACTGGCATTTTGTCGTCAAACAGGACCTGACATCCTTCGAGATCGCCCGCCAAATTGTGGACGAAGTTTTTTCGTAAAATCCATATTTCCGGTTGAAAAAATTGTTTCGATGCATCACTATCTACGTGATACTTTTATTTGCACAACTGCCGCAAGCTGAATTCTCGCAAAGTTTGGCAATGGATTCTCAGGTTCTTGCGGTTCAAACTCGGCATCGGGCCGAGAGTTTTTACAATGTCTGTTCCAGGAGGAAAAATGAAAATTAAATTTTTAACGATCTTGAGTATCGCGATCGCTATGTTTGCCGTTGCCTGCGGCAAGAGCGACGCTGACCTGCAAAAAGCCGTGCAGGACAAACTGACCGCCGATAAGGTCACCGGCGTGACCGTTGCGGTCAAAGACGGCGTTGCCACGCTGAGCGGCGAAGTTGCCGACATAACGGTCAAAAGCAAGGCCGAAGCTTCGGCAAAGACGGTTGAGGGCATCAAGTCGGTCACGAACAACGTGACGACAAAGCCGCTGCCGGTCGCCACACCCGCCGCCGCTGATCCGGCCCTTACAGGCAAGATTACCGAGGACTTGAAGAAAGCCGGATGTACCGGAGCGGAGGTCGCCGTCACGAACGGCAAGGTCACGGTAACGGGCGAAGTGCCGGCCGCGAAGTATGCTGAATGCGTTCAGGTAATAATGCAGTCAGGCATCACGGGCATCGACAATCAGCTTAAGAAGGGCAAATAGGCCAGGGAGGAACTAGCTATGTCAGCACAGGAAAAATATCAATCGCTTCTTGAGCTTGCGAATCAGAACGGCACGACCTATGAGTTGACCGAAGGCGATAACGGTACGTTGGTCGTCACCGGCATCGCACCGAGCGCGGAAGCAAAACAACAGCTTTGGGATGAGTACGAAAGGATCGATCCCGAATTTAAGGGCGGCGACCTGATCCTGAACATTCAAACCGCCGAAACCGCCGCCGCCGGTGGTGGAATGCACACATACACCGTCGAATCAGGCGACAACCTGACCAAGATCGGTAGCAAATACGGCATTCAGTGGAAAGCCATCTGGGACCACAACCGCGACATCCTGAAAGACCCGGACAAGATCTATCCGGGACAGGAATTGAAGATCCCGATGTAATTGTGGGCCATTCAAAGGCAACGGGCCCGTCGTAACTGGCGGGCCCTATTCTTTGTCGAGCGCCTGGTGCAGTTTTGCGAGAAGTTCGACACTTCCCGACGCATACTGGTTTATCCAGCGGTCGTAGATCTCGCGGATCGGAGCCACATCCAAATTGTTCCACCGAAACTTTCCTTTTTTCTGCACAAATATCAGCCCCGCCTTTTCAAGTACGGCCAAGTGCTGCATCACGGTGCACCGGTCAAGCGGTTTTAGCTCTTCGCACAGTTGTCCGGTCGTTCGCGGCTCATCTTTCAATAGATCAAGCAATTTGCGCCGGCGCCCGTCTGCAAGGGCTTTAAATACCAGATCAAGTGATCTGCTTCTTGACATGTTGTATTTTTATAACATATACTCATCGCCTAAATCAACAAACGAGGAGTGATCTGATGGACTTAAGATTTCAAGTACAAACAAAGATACAACGCCCAATATCGGAGGTTTTTGATGCGGTTTACAACCCGGAAAAGCTGAGCGGTTATTTTACGAACGGCGGCGCGAGCGCACCGTTGGTGGAAGGAACAACCGTCGAGTGGGCGTTTGCGGACAATCCCGGTGACGAAAAGCTCAAGTTTCCCGTCGTCGTAAAGAAGGTCGTTCCAAATGAACGGATCGAGATCGGCTGGGAAGGGGCAAAAGGGCTTAACACTCACGTCGAGATGCAATTCGAGGCTGACGGCAACGACACCATTGTTCGAATAAGTGAAACCGGCTGGCGGGAAACGCAGTCCGACCTCGACAGCTCATACCTGAATTGTTTCGGATGGGGGCAAATGCTTTGCTGTTTAAAAGCGTACACCGAATACGGCATTGACCTGCGAAAGGGCGCGTACGAAGGGCTTTATAAGGCTTCTGAGCATCATGGAACTACGGCCGCCTAGGCAGGGCGTGAATCATAGCGGGAAGGTGCGGAATCTGCTACATTTTCCATAATGTCACTGGAAACCGACTTTGTGGTTATCGGCAGCGGTGTCGCGGGGTTGCGGGCGTCTATTGCGTTGGCCGCATCGGGGGCGAATGTCACTGTCCTGACCAAGGACAAGGCGAGCGAATCGAACACGGAATATGCTCAGGGCGGCGTTGCTGTGGTGCTTTCGGATGACGATAACGCGGAACTGCATGAAGAAGACACGCTGATCGCCGGTGCGGGCCTTTGTGACCCCAAGGCAGTTGAAACACTGGTTACGGACGGCACCAAATACATCAAGGAGCTGATAGATTGGGGCATCGAATTCGACCGTGAAGGCGGCAAGCTTTCATTTACGCAAGAGGCCGCCCATTCTCGCCGGCGAATTTTGCATGCCCACGGCGATTCGACCGGAAAGGAGATCGTACGATCACTGATCGCTCGCGCCGGCCGCGAAAAGCGCATCAATCTCCTGCCGTTTGCAAATACTGAAAGCTTGATCGTCGAAGGCGGACGATGCACCGGTGTCCGCTTTCTCGACCCGATCCTGCGTGCCCCGCGCTCGATCCGGGCAAAAGCTGTGATCCTTTGCACGGGCGGCGCCGGCCAGCTTTACCAACATACGACAAACCCATCGGTCGCGACCGGTGACGGGATGGCGATGGCATATTTTGCCGGAGCTGAGATGGCGGATATGGAGTTTGTCCAATTTCACCCAACAGCCCTCAGCCTTGAAGGTGCGCCCAGATTCCTCCTCTCCGAAGCGATGCGCGGCGAGGGCGGCGTTCTGCGAAACGTTAAGGGCGAACGGTTCATGGACCGTTATGACGAGCGGCTTGAGATGGCCCCGCGCGATATTGTTTCGCGATCTATCGTGGCCGAAATGCGGCGCACCGGATCGCGCAATGTCTTTCTGGACATGACAGCGATCGATGGAGAATTTCTCAAAGAACGCTTTCCAAAGATCTACGAAACCTGCAAGTTCTACGGCCTTGATATCACCTCCGATCTTCTTCCCGTCTCGCCCGCCTCGCACTATTGCATGGGCGGCGTACGGACCGACCTGCACGGCCGCTCAACCGTGCCCGGGCTTTACGCCGCGGGCGAGGTCAGCTGCACCGGCGTGCACGGAGCAAACCGTCTGGCGTCAAATTCCCTGCTTGAAGGCCTTGTTTTCGGAGCACGGGCCGGTGAGGCAGCGGTTGTTGACCAATGCGTGACCGAGCGGCCGGCCGACGTGTCGAACTGTCCGGATGCTACTCTTCCTGACGCGATCGCGGCCGGCAGCCACGATATCTCGACAGCCGTGAGGAAACGCGTAAAACGCGTAATGTGGGAACGCGTCGGCATTTTGCGCGACGGCGAGTCGCTCAGGAGGGCGATCACGGAATTCGATCATATTGCATCGGCGAATTTGAGCACATCGTCGCGAAAGTTCGTGACTCTTGCAACGCTGGTCACGAAGGCCGCTCTCTGGCGTGAAGAATCACGCGGTGCTCATTTTAGAACAGACTTTCCAGAACCCCGCGAGGCCTGGCGCGTGCATTCCGTACAAAAACGTGACGGATCGATCTTTCCCGCAAGCCGTATCGACCCTAAATCCGCATCACCGGCCGAGCCGGCGCGTCCTATGCAGAAGCCCGCACGACAGTAAGCACTCGATACTCAACGCCCTCATCATGGCATTGCGCGGCCTCTGCAAACGGATCGCACACGGATTCTGAAAAGTTGATCTGATTGGGTTATACTTTCGGCAAATTTTCCTGAAACGGGCTAAGTGAACTTTTATGTCATTGAATGCTACAACCCTGAATCTGGCATCGATCGTCACGCACAATGCGAAACTCACCCCGGACAGAGAAGCTATCGTCTGGAAAGACGTCAGGATGACCTACGGCCAGCTTGACGCAATGATAAACAAGGTCGCCAATGCTTTGGTCGAAATGGGTATCGGGCACGGGGACAAGGTCGCTTTGGATTGCCCGAACCTGCCATATTTTCCTATCGTGTATTACGCGATAATGAAGGCCGGGGCAGTGGTCGTGCCAATCTGCGTCCTGTTTACGCCCCGCGAGATCGAGTTTCAACTGCGGGATTCAGAAGCAAAAGCGGTGTTTGTGTTTGAAGGAACGCCGGAGCTGCCGATGGGGCGTTCATGCAAAGAAGCGTTCGATAATGTAGATTCATGCGAGCACCTTGTTGTCCTGCCGCTCGAATTGACCGCGGCGTCGCCATTTCCGGAACACAAGACGCTTCCGCAACTGATCGCGGCTCAGCCGGATAAATTTGAAGCATATCCTACCGCACCTGATGATACGTGCGCGATCCTTTACACCTCCGGCACGACCGGCCGTCCAAAAGGTGCTGAACTCACACATCTGAACATCTACTCAAATGCCACAACAACATATCTTACGCACCTTCCGATGATAGATTTCACCGACGGTGAACAAAAGACCGTGCTGATAACGCTGCCGTTGTTTCACACGACCGGGCAGACGGTCCAGATGAACACACACATCTATGGAGGCAGCCGCATCGTGCTGCTTCCGCGATTTGAGCCGCAGGCGACGCTCGATGCGATGGTGGAAGAAAAGGTGAACTTTTGGGTAGGCGTGCCCACGATGTATTGGGCCATTCTCAAATTTGTGGACGAAACCGGGTACGACGTCAGCAAGATCAGGGAGAATATGAAAGTATGCACCTCGGGCGGTGCTCCTATGCCTGTCGAGGTTATGAAGGCGTTCGAAGAGAAGTTCGATGTAAAGGTGCGCGAGGGTTATGGCCTGTCCGAAACTTCACCACTTGCGACCTTCAATCACTTTGAAAAACCGTCGAAACCTGGGACCGTCGGCCAGGCGATCTTTGGCGTTGAAGTCAAGTGTTTTGACGAAAACGACACAGAGGTGCCGCATGGTGAGCGCGGCGAGATCGTGATACGCGGCACGAATGTGATGAAAGGCTACTACAAGCGGCCCGACGCGACCGCCGAAGCGTTCCGCGGTGGCTGGTTTCATACCGGCGATATTGGGATAATAGATGAAGACGGATATCTTGCGATCGTCGATAGGAAAAAGGATATGATCCTTCGCGGCGGCTACAACGTCTATCCGCGCGAACTGGAAGAAATGATCATGACGCATCCGGCGGTTTCGCTTGTTGCGGTCATCGGCGTGCCGGACGACAGAATGGGCGAAGAGGTAAAGGCATACCTCGTTCTCAAGGAAGGTGCTCAATTGTCCGACGCGGCATTCATTGACTGGTGCAAGGAAAAGTTCGCGGCGAATAAATATCCAAGATATGTCGAATTTCGTGGTTCGCTGCCGATCGGGAATACCGGCAAGATCTCGAAGCTCGCCTTACGCGAAGAAATAAAAGGACACTGAATGTAGTCGGCGCATCTGCCGGCGCGCAAGTATTACGTGAAGTTGTTGTAAATGTTGAAAGTCAAGTTACTGGCCGTATTCGTCATCGCGGGGTTTGCCGTTTGGGGCTGTTCGAAAAAGAAAGAGTTCGTGATCGCGGACAGCAAGTCGTATGAGGCATCGATCTTCCGGCAGAACTGTGCCGTCTGCCACGGCCTTGAGGCCGAGGGGCGGACGCTGTCCGACGGCACCGTGATACCAAACCTGCGGAAGGGCGATTTCAAATACAAGACCGACGAACAGATATATCAGCACATCGCCGACGGCGGAAACGGCATGGTCCCGTTCCGCAATCAATTCACTGAGCGCGAACTGCGAATGATGGTCGATTTTGTTCGACGCGATCTGCGCGGCCAATAGGCCGGAACTGCGCGTTTATGAGGATCCTTATTACAGGTGCAAGCGGTTTGATCGGCACGGCCCTGCAAAGGTCGTTTCAGGAAAAGGGCTGGGAGATGCTGCTTGCTTCGCGAAGTACGGCGGAGGACGACGGGCATATCCAATGGAGCGCCGATACGGGCTTTGCCGACGAAGACCTGCCGCGGCTTGAAGGTTTCGACGCGTTCATCCACCTTGCGGGTGAATCCATAAGTGCTCCGCTCCGATGGAGCGACGAAAAGAAAAAAGCGATCCGTGACAGCCGGGTGTTTGGAACGCGGACGATGATCGAGACGTTCGCCCGGCTTGAGGCGAAGCCCAAGGTTTTCATCTCAGGCTCTGCCATCGGTATTTATGGCGACCGCGGCGATGATGTGATGACCGAAGCGAGCCAGGCGGGCGATACGTTTCTTGCCGGGGTCTGCAAGGAATGGGAAGCCGAATCGCGGCGGGCCGAGGACATGGGCATCCGCACGGTTCTGTCGCGCACAGGGATCGTGCTTTCCAAAGACGGCGGAGCTCTGGCAACAATGCTGACGCCGTTCAAACTAGGCGTCGGCGGCGTGATAGGCAGCGGCAAACAGTGGATGAGCTGGATCTCGCTGGACGATGTCGTCGGAATTTTTAACTTCGTCCTCGAGAACGACAACATTCGCGGGGCCGTCAATGTCGTCGCTCCAAATCCCGTCACCAACGAAGAGTTCACAAAAACGCTCGGCTCGGTCCTTTACCGCCCTACATTCCTGCCTCTGCCGGAGTTCGCCGTCAACCTGATCTTCGGCGAAATGGGCGACGCCTTGCTGATCGATTCGACGCGGGTCCTACCAAAACGATCGATAGACGCCGGATATGAATTCAGGTTCACGGACCTAAAACCGGCGCTCGAACACGCATTGGCTTAGTCGGGTGAATGATCGGCCGGCCCTTCCAATAAAATACTGTTAAATGGCTGCATGAACGAAGACGAGACAGGGATCGCCCCCGGCGACCTTAGCGTCCATATCGCGCTTTCGCGTCTGTATGCATGCGTTAGCGCCCTGATTGCCGTCGATCGTACCGAGCATCCCGCTGATCGGAGGCATTTCGTCATGGACGAGGCAGACATGTTTCCAGTCGTTCGAAGTGGCCTTTCGGTAGAGAACAATATCCCCGCGTTCGAGACTTGAACCGTTATAGCCAAAATCGCGATAGTCCTGCTTTTTGAACTTTCCCGTACTGGCATCTTTGACGACGCCCATTGGGTCGTACCCCGAGTAGCGGAGCAGTTGCACAGGCGTGGAGTCCATCATCGCATAGCTGATCGCCCGCTGCGGTGACCACAGCACCGAGCTTTTCGGCCCAAATGGATTCGACACGGATTTGATCGAACACGCCTGTTCCCAGCACCAATAGGCAAATGCGCCGCACCAGTCGTAATTTGCGGCAATGTTGTAAACGCCGAATCCGTTCGATTGCGATGCGATGGCGCTGTGCATCTGGTCCTCGGCAATGCGAATGACCGCAT
>JADYZI010000447.1 GCA_020853255.1 Acidobacteriota bacterium | reverse complement strand
TCGCCTTTGTCTCTCTTGGAACCGCACAGGATGTCATCTCGCCGCCGGAAGCACCCGCGGCCAAAGTCGATGAAGGTCAACCCACGGACCAAGCGGAGAAGAAAAGTAAACTAAGGCGTTTCGAAGTGGGTATTCACGGTACGATAATGTTTCAGAGTGATTTTGAGGTCGCTGACGTCGTCTTTCATAGGGCTGGCTTAGACTCGGCTGTCATTGACGATCCTAGATATGAGAGCGGCATTGGCGGTCGTTTTACCTACAATATCAATCGACAGCTTGCGGTTGAGACAGAAGTAAACTACACGCCAAGCACGAAAACTCGAAGGGAGCTTTTCCAAGCTGGCCAGTCAACAAACGTTCCCTTCTCGGGTGGGGAAAAGACTCAAGTCCTATTCGGAGCGAAGTACGGCTATCGCGGAAAGCGTTTTGGCGTCTTCGGAAAAGTGCGTCCGGGCTTTATCCATTTTAGAGCGTTTCCTTATGTTCAGGGTAAGTTTATCGTCTATCAGAATGGCCAGCCGTATGATGTAATCTTATTCATTTCTGAAAAACCGGCGACGTTCTTTAATGCGGATGTCGGCGGTGTATTTGAGTATTACACCTCAAAGCGGACGATGATCCGGTTTGATATCGGCGACACCATCATTCATTACAACGCACAAAAACCGCGAGACGTAAACCCTACCTTCACGCGGCACAATCTGCAGATGAACCTTGGCTTCGGGTTTAGGTTTTAGTGCGATATGTCCACTCGTAAATTTGGAAATGGGATGTCTGCCATCGTGCAGGCATCCCATTTTTTTGGAGGAAGAATTTATGAAAACATTAGGACTTCTCGTGTTTGCTTTCGTATGGTTAACAATAGTTGCTGCATCGATGTGGCGTCCAACGAGTGAGCCGACGAAAACGGAGATAGCAACTCCGACACCTCTTGCGACTCCTGACAGAGACAAAACGATCTCGGAAGAGAAGCTCGAAAAAATAAGAGAAGAAGTCCGCTCGATTGAATCTGCAATAGAGAAGCACGTTGCTCAGCATTATCCGAAGAGTAAAGTTGGGTCGTCCTTTTTTCGCGATCCGGCGAGCGCAGCAATCGGGAGGAGAGGTCAAGCAGGCTTCGACCGCAGTTGGGTGACAAGAGACGGATCTGAAATTATGATCATTCTCACCTTCGGGTTCGATCATAATGACGCCGTCACTCGTTTCCAACGGAACATTCAGCGCATCGCTATGGGAGAATTCTACGCTGCGCCAGAATTTGTGGGAAAAGACAGCATTTTGGTTGAGAATTTAGAGTTCAATAGAAAAAATACGAGTGTAGGGTTGATCTTTGTCAAAGGCCGGGTGGATGTTAGTGCATACATCACCAATCTCAAACGAAAGACTGCGGAGAATGAAGAGGAGCTAATTGAATTTGTTCGCTCGATAGAACCACTGATTGTTGCAAAAGAGAACATCGCCGACCTGTAATGTTATCGCACGGGATACCGTTGGAGCGGGTGAGTTGTCGGTCTTTAGTAGTGTACCACCGCGAGACGTAAACCCGACCTTTACGCGGCACAATCTGCAGATAAGTGCAGGCTTCGGCTTCCGGTTCTAGATGGTCGTGCCTCTTTTTACCGTGATGAAATATATCCAAGATCAAAAGAGGCATCATGCCAAAAGCGACTTCAAGGCCGAGTTCCTCACCCTTTTGAACAATTATCAGGCTGCGTACGAAGAGCGCTATGTGTGGGACTGATATTTGTCCGCTTTGCGGACGGGAATGGGTTCGGCATCTTTCGTAGGGTTTCGGCCTAACGGCCTTACCCTACGCTATATTCTTCGTCCCCTTCGGGGACAGTAATGCACGATCACCATTCACGATCTATCACGCACGATTTACCATTCACCATTCACCATTCACCATTCACCACTCACCACTCACCATTCACCGCTCACCACTCACCACTCACCACTCACGATCCCGGCACGAAGATCCGGCGGTCGATGGCTTTGGGATCGCCGATGACGACGAAGCGGATGTTCTTCATATATTTGCGGCAGACGTCGCGGACGGCTTCCGGTGTTACGGCGTTGATGCTCGGGATGAACTTCTCTGAATTTCGCCAGCCGCCGCCGATAAGTTCGTAGTTTGCAAGCGACCTAACCTGTGCGATGTCCGTTTCCTGATCGAGATAATACGTCGTCAGAAAATAACCCGGCAGGCCTTCGAATTCGTCCTTATCGACAAGGTTCTGCTTCATATCCTCGATGATCGCAAGCATGAGCCGAACGGCCTCGTTCGCGTCAACCGCCGTAACGTAGATGTCGCCGGTGTTCGCCGCATCTTCGTCCATCTCGGCGTTCGGCGCGTATGAAAGGTTCCGCTGCACACGCACGATCTGATAGACGCGCGATTGCAGGATCGCGGTTGCAACACGCATCGCGTAATAATCAGGATCGGCCAGGTTCGGTGCCTTGAAATAGCCCTTTATGTAATTCGTCGGAACCGCTCGCTCGGTAATATCAAGCGTCGCCTTTGCAAACTCGATCTGCGGCACGGCCTTTTCCTGATAGTTCCCTTTCGGCAGCTTCGCAAAAG
>JADYZI010000446.1 GCA_020853255.1 Acidobacteriota bacterium | reverse complement strand
GGTCGCTGGTCGCGGCAATAGATGCAAAAGAGGCCGAGCATTCGCGAGTCAAGGCCCTAACCGCTCAGGCCCGCGAGCGTATAAACACCCTAAAAACAGACCCGGAGAAACGGGCCGTGGTCCAGGAACTTGAAAAGACAAAAGCGGCCTTGGCGGACGAGACCGCACTTCGGTTGTCGGAGGACTATGAAAAGGGAGCTCTTCTCTCGTTCTTTTTCGCGGAGCAGCTGAACGGATTTGCCGATTCGGGCTTTGATATTGCTTCGTCGATCCGCGATATGATACTGGCATTTGATGGAACGAAGGAGGCCGACAGGCTCGGCCAGTTTGCCGAGGCGAGAAAGCGGGCCGAAGGAGCAAGAAAGATCGCCGAAGCTGTACGCACGGCGCGGAAGAACAATCCTGAAGCGACAAGCATTATTGTTGAAAACCCGGTCACCAACCGCCTGCTTGAGATCCAAAAATTGATCGAGGCGAAGGAGTACGCTAGGGCAAATGCTGAGCTGAAACTGCTTCGCGACAAGGCTCCAGGCGATCCGCGTATCTATTACAGCCTCGGCCGCGTGGCCAGCCTTTCGGCGGAAGAGGTCACTGATCCCGAGCAGCTGAAGGCCAAACTGCTGGAAGCAAAGAGCTCTTACGAAGCCGTGTTGAAAACCTCGACTGAAAAGACCGATAAGGCCCTGCTTTCGCTAACTTATGTCGCGCTAGCAAAGATCTACGAATTTTACGACGAAAAGGCCTACGCTGAAGCGATCTACGACAAGGCCATCCAACTCGGCCCGGTCGCCGGCGGAGCGCACAAAGAGGCGATAGCCGCAAAGGCGAGGCTCGTAAAAGATAAGTAAGGCTAACCACAGAGACACAGAGGACGCAGAGATGATATCCGATCTTCTCCGTGTCCTCTGTGCCTCTGTGGTTAATTGTGGCTGAATCTGATAACTTCTAATCGATGTCCAATGGCACCTTTCGCAGCGGTTATGTGGGCCTGATAGGGCGGCCTAATGCCGGTAAATCCACACTTCTGAACAGGCTTGTCGGCGAAAAGATCGCGGCGGTCTCAAACAAGCCGCAGACGACCAGGCACAAGATCCAGGGCGTTGTCACGCTGCCTGAGGGACAAATAGTTTTTGTTGACACACCGGGGATTCACAAACCGGGTTATCTTCTAAACCGAAGGATGATGGCCGCCGTTCACGATGCCATATTGTCCGTGGATCTTCTCGTACTGATGCGTGATGCCAGTGTTTCCACAGGGAACGGCGACCGGTTTGTTCTTGACCTGGTGAAGGAATCGGGTAAACCTGCTGTGCTGGTCTTGAACAAGATCGATAAGGTGCGCGACAAGGCGACGCTTTTGCCTCTGATGGATAGTTATTCAAAGGAGCATGAATTTGCCGAGATAGTTCCGGTTTCCGCGTTGAAGGGCGATGCGGTGGATAATCTGCTTCGCCAAATTGTCAAACATCTTCCCGTGGGCGAAGCGATATTTGAGGAGGACGAACTCACCGACCAGCCGATGCGGACGCTCATTGCCGAAATGGTCCGCGAACAGATATTGCAGACAACCGGTGAAGAGATACCATATGTGACCGCGGTAGTCACCGAAAAGTATGATGAGAGCGACGCGGCCTTTGTCGAGATATTCTGTGCGATCTACGTTGAACGGTCGTCGCAAAAAGGCATCATCATCGGAAAAGGCGGCTCAAAGCTGAAACAGATCGGCACGGCGGCACGACTTGGTTTTGAGAACATTGTCGGCAGAAGGGTTCGGCTAAACTTATTTGTCAAGGTCGTGGCAGATTGGCGCAACAGCGGCCGTGAATTGGACGAAATGGGTGTACACGAATGACCGGAAAACCCCTGGAATGGTTTGCAGTTTCGGCGGCGGTCGCTCCTGAGTACACAGATGCGGTCGAATCTGCATTTAACGCTCTTGATTCGATCGGCAGCCAGATCGATCTGATGCCGAAGGCTGATGCGGGACTTTGCACCGTAACCGCCTATTTTTTGTCAGCCCCCGACGATGACGTTTTAGACACTGAATTAAAACTGGCCGCGCTCGCCCATGGCCTCTCAGCCGAGATTGATATTTCGGTCACCCGATCTGTCGTTGTCGATCAGGATTGGCTCGCTGAATGGAAAAAGCATTGGAAACCGGTCGGCCAAGGCCGGTTCATCGTTGCCGCGCCGTGGCACGACATCGAAGATGGCGAGAGGACGATTATCCGGATAGAACCGAGTATGGCGTTTGGCACGGGCACGCACGAAACGACGCAGTTATGCCTCGCGGCTATTGATCAACTCTATCGCCCTGCGATGTCTTTTCTTGATGTCGGGACCGGCACCGGCCTCCTGGCTATCGCGGCCGCTTCGATCGCCGCCGCCGATGCGAGCCTGTCAGCGGTCGATATTGATCCCGTAGCAGTAGAGATAGCCCGGTCGAATGCCGAGAGGAACGGCGTGGGAGGCCGCATTGAATTTCACACCGGTTCGATCGACGCGGTCTCAGGTTTGTTCGACCTTGTTTGTGCAAACCTGACGGCGGATGTAATAATCCCCATCATCCCGGAACTTCTCGATAGTGCAAGGTCTATACTGGTCCTGTCGGGAATCCTCGCTGAGCAGGAACGTCTGGTTTCGGAGGCTATACCGCGACATCTGGACACCACGGTTACAGCGGCGGGCGAGTGGATCGCAATGATCATCCGAAAGTGAGACAACTATTTTTGCCTTACGCTGATGTCACTGTTTGGGCCTTTCTCTATTATTGAGCGTGGCGGGCGGGATGTCTCCGTCGTCCGGTGCCGCGACCGTAGGGACCCGGGGCTTTCGGATGCCGCTTGCGGGGCGAAGGGTTGGCGGCGAGCCCGAACGGCCGACGGCAAATCGGTACGGGTTCAATGGCTGACTCCGCTTCAGGATCGCTCCACCGCGGCCGGCCACCCAGATCTTATCGCCGCCGCGAAAAACAAGGGCCTGCAGCGTTTTGCCGGTATTGACCGGCTGGATGTTCCAGGTTCTTCCTGCATCACCAGAAACAAGCATTGTCCCAAGTTCTCCGACCGCGACGATCTGGTCCCGTCCGATCGCCGTAACCGCAAATAGGTTAGCCCGCGACGGCGATTCAAGGTCGGTCCAGCTTAGTCCTCCGTCAACCGTCCGCAGAATAAGGCCATCGGCACCGACAGCCGCTCCGTATTTCTCGTCGAAAAAGCTTATTGCATAGATGTTCTCCGATACATTCGACCTGATCGGCGACCAAGTATCACCGCCGTCCATTGTCAAAAGTATCGTTCCGTTGTCGCCGACCGCAATGCCTTTTCGTGCGGTAACAAATTTAACATCCTCGAGCCAATTGTTGCTCCCCGATTCGACCGGCTCCCAGTATGCGCCGCCTGTACGGGTCCTGATGATCCGGCCATTTGCCCCAACCGCAAAGCCCGACATATCGTTGACAAAATATACACCTAAAAGTTCATCCTTCGTGCCCGAAATGCCTTTGCCCCAACTAGCTCCGCCGTTGATAGTGCGAAGAACGGCCCCGTCATCGCCTACGATCCAACCGCGATCGGCGTTCAAGAAGTGGATCGCATTGAGATTGGCTTTGGTATCAGCAAAGACCGGAAGCCATGTTGAACCTGCATCGTTGGTGATCCAGATACGGCCGCGGCCGCCGGCCGCAACGCCGTATTCGTCATCGAAAAAGAGCAGGTCGTTCACGTCCTCACGGCTGCCGCCGGTCAGTCGCTGCCAGGTATATCCGCCGTCATCCGTTCGCACGATCAAGCCATCCTGGCCCACGGCCCAACCGGCAAATCTATCGGCAAAATAGTTCGCCGATAAGCGAGGATTCGTTCTTACGTTGAATGGAAGCCATGTACTGCCGCCGTCGCCAGTGATCCAGACAAGACCGTTGGAGTCCGTCATCGAACCGGATCTTTCATCAGAGAATGCCAATGAGAGAAAGTCGGGCCGGCTGAATAGTTCGGGCCGTACCCAGGTTTCGCCGCCGTCGGTGCTGCGTGCAACACAGCCTCCGTAGCCGACGGCCACGATCGTCTCGGGACCGATAAACCTTGCTCCGGACATTGTCATGCTGCCACACGGCCGCGAAACCTTCCATGTTTCACCGCCATCGGTCGAGATCACAACAGCACCATTGGCTCCCGCCGCCGCGATACGGCCAAGGTCGTAGGCGGCGATCTTCATAAGATGATCGGTGGAGCGGGTCTTCAGCACTGACCAAGTCCGGCCTTCGTCCAAGGTTTTTAAGATCCGGCCGTACGTGCCTGCGGCCCAGCCAGTCATCGGCCGATCACCCGCGAATGTTACGCCATATAGATGATCCTTTACATCGGCCTGTGCCCGACGCCATTCGGACCCGCCGTTCTCGGTCACGAGGATCGTGCCGCGAGTACCGACCACGACAGCGTTCTTCCGGTCAATGACGAACACATCGGAAAGTGAAACATCCGCCGGGCCGGCTTGAGATTCCCATGTGAATCCGCCGTCCTGCGTGTGAAGAATAGTATTTTCGGCGCCGACCGCAAATCCATTTTGTTTGTCATTTGCAAAATGGATCGAAAGCAGCGAATTCCCCTGCGGAAGCGGGTTCTGCCAGATCCAGCCCTGACTTCCGCGTTGTCCGGCAACATTAGACGCGAAAATGAGGACGAGAAGGTGAACGAGTGTGACAGCGAATCGACGCGTTGCGAACACGCAGATACCTTGTGAGCCAACATGGAGGCGTCCACGGAATGATCGGAGTGTAGTCGGCAATTTCAATTTCACGCGTTAAAGCTAGATCTCCACTACACCGAGTTCCGCCACCAGGTCGTCAAGAACCGATGCGTCCACCTCACCGGATGCGGCGATCTTGCGCGCCGCTTTATCGGCGACCTCCTGTACCACATGTCCCGCGTGGCCTTTGATCCATTCCCATTCGATCTGGTGACGTGCGGCCGCCTTTTCCAAACGTCCCCACCATTCGTGATTCGTCTTTCGCTTCCAGGTGCCGCCCATTGTCTCAATAACATACCGCGAATCCGAGAGAAGTCGAACACGGCACGGTTCCTTGAGACTCTCAAGGCCGATGGCCGCCGCCGCGATCTCGGCTTGCTGGTTCGTCGCACTGCCGAGATATTCGCCGATCGCTTTCCAATAACCCTGGAATCCAAGCACGGCGACCGCCGCCGCACGCGGATTTCCTTTTCCGTTGCCGAGGCTTGAACCGTCGCTGACGATGGTGACCTGTTTCATAGATGCCGATATATCCGATCTAATGTGCGGTCTCGGATTGGACCCTTATTTCGTGGTCCGTATATCCCTCGAATGTGTCGTCATGCGAAATAACGAAAAGTTGGTCGAAATGGTTAATACTGCCGATGTTGCCTATCTGCATCGCCAGATTCTCGCGGCGTTCGGCATCCATGTTCGTGGTCGGCTCGTCGAAGAACGCGATGTGTATGTCGGAAAGTTGTTTGAGGAGAGCAAGCCGCACTGCCAGCGCAGCCGCCATCTGTTCACCGCCGGAAAGGCTCTGGAACGGGCGGTCGTGCCCGGCCTCCTCAAATTGAATGCCGTAATCTTCGGTCCATTTAAGTGTACACTCGGCGTCGCCGCTGATCTCTCGAAAAAGTTTGTTGGCCTCGCGGGAAACATGGTGGACGTAGTTCTTTGCCACAAGCGGCGCCGCGTCACGAAGCGTCGAACGAATAAAATCTGTTGCTTCCACAACCTTTTTTAATCGCTCTCGTTCGCGAAATTCAGCCTGCATCGACCGTCGAACTTCATAAAGCCTTTCGATCTCTTCTGTAAGTTCAGCATCCCGCCGCGTTGCCGAATCTCGCATCACTTCGGCCTCGGCTTGTCGTTTTTGTACATCGAGAAACGCGGAACGCTGAGCAAGATGCAGGTCGCGGCCATATGCGGCAGCGGCCGCGGTCGCGGCCTTTTCCGTGCTGGCGGCCGATTCTACGGCCTTTGCGTGGACGGCGGCGGCCTCGGCATGTGCAGCCTCCTTTTGGTCAGCCTGTCCCGCCGCGGCTTCGTTCGCCAACAGCTTTCGATATGCATCGGCGGTACGGTCACGCTGATCGCTCGTCTCAGCCAAAAGCTGATCGAGGTCCTTATAACTTTCCAACTTCTCGACTGTGATCCGTCTTTCGCTTTCGAGCCGTTCTATGTTCCTTTCGCCGGACGAAATCTGCTCGTTCACCGTTCCCTCGCGGCGGGCGTCGCGTTCGAGCATCTGTATCTTTGCGAGTGGGTTATCCAGTTTCTTTAGCTCGGTTTCGATCTGAGCAACGGCGTCATGGATAATGGGCAATGCCGCTGCCCCGGTCTCCAGTTCATCCTTCTGCGATCTTAACTTTTCACCTTCGGTCCGTATCTCCTCAAGCCGCTTTTCGAGGACCGGTATCCGGGCCCCGGACAGTTCGGCTTCGCGGGCGGATCTAAGAGCGTTGGAAGTTTTGTCCTGTTCGGTTTTCAAAACGTCGATCCGTGCACGCAGTTCCCCGAACTGGCTCGAAATAAAATTCTCGAGGGTTTCGCCTTCCTTCAGGTTAAGGCATTTTGCCGAAAGAATAGGGCAGAGGCCGTTTTTCACTTCTTTCTGGAACCGCTCGTCGCGTTCCAGGGCTGCACTTGTTTCCGCGAGCTCACGAACGATCTTTGCCACGCGGGCTTCCAGATCAGTTAGCTCAGCCGCTGCCAATGCCTTTTCCCGTGCATCTGCAAGGGTTGCGGACACGCTCCTATAAGCCTCACGAAGGTCGGCCAATCTTTCCTCGACGCCTTTCAAACGGCCGTCCGCGTGTTCGGCGTTCGTCAGTTCGAGCCGTTTCGCGGCGATCTTTTGTTCCAGCTTGTCCTGTTCTGATGCGAGCGGCCGAAGCGACCCTATCTCAACGTGTGCCTCTCGAATTTTTTCAATGTCCTTGAGCAGATGTTTCTGCTCGGCATTGACCGAACTCAATGCTGCCTCGATCTTTGCAAGTTCGTCACGAAGCACTTGCCGCTTACCGCGTTCGCGTTCTAGTTCAGCCATTCGGCCAAGCGCGGTTTGGTGCTTCTGAGCATCATCCTTGATCTCGGCGATACATTTCGCCGCTTCGCGCGCCTGATCGGCTTCAGCCTGAGCATGATCCAGGATCAGCTTCACGCGGGACAGTTCACTTAAGGCCCGTTCGGCTTCGGCCCGACGCCCGGCTAATTCGGCTTCGGCTTCATCCAGCTGTACAAGTTTTTGCTGCAGGCCCTTTGCCGAGTCATTCAATTGTTCGAGTTTAAATTTGAGGTCTGCGGCTTGGGCCTTTATGTTCCTTTGCTCTTTTTCCAACGCACTGATCCGCGCTGTCTCACCCTCGGCATGAGCTATCCTGACGTTGACAGTGTGTATCTGCTGCTCGACGAACCGTACGGTCTTCAATAGCTCATCCGAACTGCGGCGGTATTCTTCAACTTTAAGCAATCCGTCGAATGTCTTCTTTCGCTCGGCCGCCGTCGCCAGGAATATCGCGGTGAACGTACCCTGTGGAACGCCAATGGCATGGCGGAACAGCAAGTCAAGGTCGGTGCCCGGTTCGATCCCCAAATGCTGCCAGAGAAATCGTGTGACCTCTTCCTTTTTATCCGCAATGCGGGCCTGCAGTTTTGGATCGTAAACGTAATAGCCGTTGCCCGTGTCGCGATAGACGGTGTATTCGCGCTCATCGATCCCGCTTTCAAAGGTCACGCGCGCCGAGCCTTTCTTGGCACCGCGGCGGACGATGTCTTCTTTTTTGTAGTCGAGCGTATCAAAAATGGTCCAGGCGATCGCCTCGATGATCGAGGTCTTGCCGGCACCGTTCTCACCGGTGATCGATGTCGTGCCACGGCCAAACTCGAATGAAGAGTTTCCGTAGGACTTAAAGTTTTCGAGTTCGACCTTTGAAATGTGCATTGGGCCAAAAGGCTGTTTCCGGAAAAATCAATTAGATGCTTTGATTTTAGAATAGACGCGCCGAAAATCAGAATCGGCATAGAGCGTACTTAAACCCAGACCGGGTTTGTTCGAAGTAGGCACGTTGCTCCACCGGAGTTTGTTTTGTGGGCTTTCGCGGATTCTTTTCGGCTGTTTCGTGGTCTTAGTATTCGGCTTCGCGACATGCGAATTCCGGATGGACGTTAGCCGATAACGCCGTTCGAGTTCTAGAATGGAAGTGTATCGGGAGCTATCATGAAAATTGAAACTGGTGACAGCGTTGTCTTGGTGCTTCATTCGCCGCGGGAGAAACTACTTGGGTTGCTGCAGGAGTTGACGCCTGCCGGAGTTTTTGTTCGGGCCATCGATCTCTCGTATTTTGACGACTGGTGCAGGTCGATCGCTAATAATGAGCCGTTCCTGCCAATGAGCGACTACTTTATGCCAATGTGGCGCGTCGAACGCATCATTCGTGACGAAAGTACCGAAGACGCACCGGCCTTGGCCGTTCTTTTTGAACAGCGGACAGGAAGAAATTTGGTGGAATTTTAGGGCTTTTCCGAAGCCTGTTTCGCTATCGAGATCCGGCCCCGGGTGGTAGTAAGATTGACCGTAGCGTCGGCATCGCCGACCGAAGCGATGAGGCGTTTGCCGCCGGGGCTCACATCGCTTTGCAAGGTTTTCATTGCAAACTCAGGTTCTATCATTCCAAATCCATACCACGCGACCATCCTGAAAGACGACTCTTTTGGCAGGACAAGGCGAATCGCTCCGTCAGATGTTTTGAACGTATAGATACCGCCAGGCAGGAATTTTCCATCAAACAGAAGGTCGCCGGTCACCGAATTTGCGTCTATCTGCCGGTGATCGACGTTTTGAAGCGTGATCAGCCCGTTCGAAGTGCTGGCTTTGAAAATGTCTCCGACCTGGCCGGGCGAGACACCGAACGCCACAATATTGCCGGTCGTGGTCTTTAGCGATATTTGCCCGCTTGAATTTTCTACGGTCACGTCGCCTTCAAAGGTTTCGGCCAGTATCCCGCCGGACACGTTCCGCAAGGACACGTTGCCGCCGATGCTTTTGATCTCGACCTTTTTGACTGAGTCGATGCGCGTGTCTATTTCGCGGCCACTTATCTTGAGGCTTGCACCAAAAGGCACTTCTATATCGATGCGGTCGCCTGTAATACAGTCCGGCATCGGCGAGCTTCCAGGCAGGCCGCGGACAACGACCCAGACGGGTTTGCCCGTCTTCGGGTCCGTCTCATGGACCTTGAATCCTACATTCGAGCCATTGCGAACGAAAACACGTACTTCATTTCGCTGCCAGCCATTGATCCGCACATGCGCTTCTGAGATGCAGGGGATCAGAACGCTGACGTCCGCGCTAACAGCGATGGCCTTTTCGTTTGGGCCGCGTCTGGGCGTGGGTGGTTCGGGAGCTTCAACAGGCGGATCGGGGTGCCTCGACCGATCCGATGCGGGAGCCGGAATCGGCTTTCGCGGTTTCACGACGGGTGCCTGCGCGGTGGCAAGGCAACTGGCCAAACACACCAGTATTGTCGCTAATACGAATTTTGAAACTAAAACTTGCATCTACCTAAAATACAAAGGCTTGGCCTTTACTGCAGGCTTGCCATAAGCTCTCCGCGCTCGACGACCGAATTAAGAAGATCGATCTTGTTCTGATACGAGGAGTAAAGTACCTGCTTGGCGGCTTGGTTTTTCGGGTCTTTTCGGACCACTTGTTTCATCTTGCTGATCGAATCGTCAACGACGGCAAGGTCACGCTCGAAGGCGATCCGATTTGACGGGCTCATGATCATGTCCTTGCGGGCATCAACACTCTGGTTAAGGCTTGCGATCGTACGAAGATAGCTTTCCTCGCCCGCCATATACCGGTTCGCTGGCACGGTTTCGACCACTACCGCCGGCTGGGCACGGACCGGCTGACGTTGCGGGCGATATTCGGCTGTCCTGATAAGATCTTTGACCTTCTCTGGGCGATACCTTGTTTCCGTGATACCAGGATCTACCTTCTCCGAAGATGCCGGGACGCCCGCAGGCACGATATTTGTCTGTGTCGGCTGCGACGAAGCTGCAACTGGGCCCGAGGCGACAAGCGGTCCCGGCTGATCGAGGCCCGGATCCCGCAGTGTCAACATGGCGGCGAATATGCCGAATACAAGCAGCACGCTTGCCGCGACCGTGATCGACGGGCTGGCAAAGGCCGTGCGGATCCCATCGCGTATCCGGTCCCATATAGATGCCTGTTTCTTTTCGTCCGCTAGTGCCGCGGTGATGCTGTTCCATAAACGCTGGGTCGGTACGAGCGTGTTCATTTCACGATCGAGCATTGCAAAGACCGCCTCGTTCTCTTCTTCGGAGCGTGCGATCAACGCGGCGCATTTGTCGCAGGCCGCGGCGTGGCCCGTTATCTCGAACGAAAGCGCCGGCGTGGTCTCGCCGTCTATGAAGGCTTGTATCGCGCCTTGTTCAAAACACTTTTCGTTCATAACACATCTCTCCCGATCTTTCCGTAAAACCTCATGAATTCAGCCCGTGCCCTAGCTACAAAAGTTCCAATGCTGGCTTCATTCAAGGAAAGGCTTTCGG